>JAZBNQ010000209.1:0-8211 GCA_036350775.1 Mariniphaga sp. | reverse complement strand
TAAACCTTATGAACAAGAGTTGATTTGGCTTATTGATAAATACAGCGATGAACGTTTGATGAAACGTTTTTCGCGGGCAAAAAATGTATCGGAGTTTTTTGCCCAGCTTGAAAAATCGCAGTTTGAAAAACATGTTTCGCCCTTTATTGAACAGTGCATGTTTAAGATTGCCAGCATTTTAATGCTTAGTCCGGTAAGGTTACTGAACAAGGAGGCTAAATATGCCAACCTTTATGATGAAGATGAAATTGAAGTGCCTCCGTTTTTTTCCCGACCGGTATTCCATTTTGAACGCACAGAGTTGGAAACCCGCTACCGGTTGAAAATTTTTTTAAATGAAACTGAAATTCCTTTGCTGAACCGTAATGTAAGAACAATATCAAATAACCCTTGTATTATAACCTTAAGAGGGCAGTTGCTTGTTTTTGAAAAGCTTGACGCAAGAAAATTAATTCCGTTTTTAAGTAAAGAATATGTTTCTATTCCACGTTCGATGGAAGAAAAATATTATGCAGGATTTGTACTGAAAACGGTTCGCGATTTTGATGTGGTGGCCAAAGGGTTTCATTTGGAAGAGAGTGAATCGGAAAAAGTTGCAGTGCTTTCTCTGGAAAATAACCTAAAGTACGAACCTTGTTTTGTTTTAATTTTCAGGTATGGCAACGAAACTTTCCTGCCAAATTCAAATAAAGATGTTGCGGTAAAGTTTGAAAAAAGGGACGATTATTTTTTCATTCAGAAAATAAAAAGGGATTTTGACTGGGAAAAATCAGTGTTCGAATTTCTTTCTAAAACAGGTCTGATAGACAAAAACGGCTATTTTACCCTAAAATCGATTGAACTTCTTGAGCCGGCAGACGCGCTCTATTTTTTAGTAAACTGGTTAACCCAACATAAAAGCCTATTGGAAAAACATGGAATTTTAGTTGAGCAGGGGAAACTCGAAAAAACCTATTTTACCGGCGAACAAAAAATTGATATTAAAACCAAACTAACCGATGATTGGTTCGATGTTTATGCTATGGTCACTTTCGGGGCCTTCAGTTTCTCTTTCATTAAACTAAAAAATTATATTCTCAATGATATTCGGGAATTTGAACTTCCCAACGGTGAAATTGCGATTATTCCTAAAGAATGGTTTGCACGATACAAAAGCCTGTTGCCATTTGCCCGAACTAAAAAGGAGAAAATGCAGTTTGGCAGATATCATTATGCATTGTTGCAAAAAGTATTGCAAACTGGTGATGAAACTATACAGAAAAAATTTCAGGAACTGGCAGCTAATCGTGGTAATATTCGTTTGCCGGATGGGTTGAAGGCAGAACTCAGAAGCTACCAGAAAACCGGTTTCAGGTGGATGTTTGGGTTGCACAAAAACGGGTTTGGCGGATGCCTGGCCGACGATATGGGTCTGGGTAAAACGCTTCAAACGTTGGCTTTGCTTGTAAAATTAAAACGACCGGAGAACTCTTCCGTAACAATGGGGCCAACAAACGATGGTCAGCTTTCTCTTTTTGACGGTTCGCAAAACAATGAAACGGTTCAGCCTGCCAGTCTCGTTGTATTGCCTACTTCGCTGGTGCACAACTGGGAAGCAGAAATCCTGAAGTTCACTCCTTCGCTTAATGTTTACAAGCATGTTGGTCAGCAGCGAAAAATGCGTAGCGATTTGGAAAAAGCAGTTTTGCATTTCGATGTTATCCTGACTACATACGGGACGGTGCGAAACGATGTGGAACAACTTTCAAAATTGAATTTTTTTTATTTGGTGCTGGACGAAAGCCAGTATGTGAAAAATCCTTCGTCGAAAACATATAAAGCGGTAATGAAATTGCAAAGCGAACACAGGCTGGCACTTACCGGAACGCCCATTGAAAATTCGCTTTCTGACCTTTGGGCGCAGATAAATTTTCTGAATAAGGGAATGTTAGGAAACCTGGCGTTTTTCAGACGTTATTTTATTACAGCCATCGAAAAAAACAACAACGAGGAACAGCAGGAAAAACTTCAGGTTTTAATCCGGCCTTTTGTGCTGAGGCGGACCAAAGAAGAGGTGGCAAAAGATTTGCCGCCGCTTATGGAGCAGACTGTTGTTTGCGAAATGGATGAAGTCCAGCACCGGTCTTACGAAACAGAAAAGTCAATCATCAGAAATTCTATTTTGTACGGAGTTGATCAGGAAAGTGCAAAAAACTCATCGATGATTATTTTACGAGGCCTCATGCGATTGCGGCAACTGGCCAATCATCCCCGGTTGTTAGACGATTTTGAGGAAGGTGAATCGGGTAAGTTCGAAGAAATATTCAGGATGCTTGAAAACGTTGTGGCCGAAAATCATAAGGTGCTGGTGTTTTCTTCATTCGTTAAACACCTTGAGTTGATAAAATCGCGTATTGAAAAAGAAAATTGGAAATACAGTATATTAACGGGTCAGACTTCCAATCGGAAAGAAGTCATCCGGCAGTTCCAGGAGGACCCGGAAAACCGTATTTTTCTTATTTCATTAAAAGCAGGCGGGGTGGGGCTGAACCTTACCAGTGCCGATTATGTTTTTATTATCGATCCGTGGTGGAACCCGGCGGCTGAAAACCAGGCTATCAGCCGGGCACACCGAATTGGGCAAAACAAACACGTATTTGTTTACCGGTTTATCACACAAGGTTCCATCGAGGAAAAAATTCAGCAATTACAAAACCGCAAAAGTTCGCTTGCCGATAAATTCATTAACTCCAACAATCCGCTGCAAGAGCTAACTCAAGAGGAATTATTGAAATTGTTGAAGTAAAATATTTATTTCTGAGTTCGGCTGTCATTTGTTCGAACTGACACTTTAAATGGAAATGATTCGGCTGATTTCAATCCAGCTGCTGTCAATTTTATTTTTTTTGCTATACGCTTCTTCCAGCGGAGTAAATACAATTTGTTTATGGATTCGCCCAACCATCATTCCTGTTTCTCCTTTCAATAATCCCTCAACAGCAGCATGACCCAAAAGGCTTGCCAGCACGCGGTCGTTAGTCGTTGGCGAACCTCCACGCTGGATATGTCCCAAAATAGTCACGCGTGTTTGGTAATCGGGCAACTGTTGTTTTACTTTCTTCGCAATTTCAGTTGCACCTCCTTCATCATCGCCTTCTGCAACAATAATAATTCCTGATGTTTTACTTTTTCGGCGTTCCTGTTCCAGGTATTGACAAAGTTCGTCAATATTGGTTTGGATTTCGGGCAGAAGAGTAGCCTCGGCACCTGTGGATAAAGAGGCATTTATGGCTATAAAACCGGATTGACGCCCCATAACTTCTATAAAAAAGAGCATGTTATGCGATTCAGCAGTATCTCTGATTTTGTCAACCGCATTTACTACCGTATTAATTGCCGAATCGAAACCGATGGTAAAGTCGGTACCGAAAATATCACTGTCGATGGTGCATGGAATCCCGATTACCGGAAAGCCATATTCTTTATAAAGCAGGTCTGCTCCCCTGAATGAACCATCGCCACCATTGACAATCAGTGCATCTATGCCATTGTCATTCAGGTTTTTATATGCACGTTCTCTGCCTTCTTTTGTTTTGAATTCAGGGCAGCGCGATGATTTCAAAATGGTGCCTCCACGTGAAATGATTTTGGAAACAGATTGGGATTCCATTTCAAAAAAATCACGTGTTATTAATCCTGAAAAACCGTTTTTAATACCTGTGACCTTCACACTGTTATATATGGCACTCCTTACAATGGCCCGAATTGCAGCATTCATGCCCGGGGCATCACCGCCCGAGGTGAGAATTCCAATTCGTTTAATGTTGTTATTTTTCATGTAAGCTTGAAAGTTAATTACCGTTTTTTGTTTCTTACATAAATCAGCTTGAATTTTCCTCTGTGGCTATCGCGCTGGTCAATTTCAAATTTACCGATGGAATCGATGAGGGGAGTAAGTTTTTCAAAACCATAGTTCCGGGAGTCGAAGTTGGGTTGTTTTTTTTGCAACAAACTGCCCACATCGCCAAGAAACGCCCAACCATCGTCATCGGCCAGATCGGAAATGGTTGAGGAAATGAGTCTGACTACTTTTGGAGTGATTTTGTCCACCTGTGTTTTACGTGCAGGCTTGTCGGCGGAGGTTGTACTTTCGTTTTCTTTTCCCCTGCCTTCAAGAATTTCGATATAAATGAATTTATCACAGGCCACAATAAACGGATCGGGTGTTTTCTTTTCGCCAATGCCGTAAACTTTCATGCCGGCTTCACGCAGGCGGGTTGCCAGCCGGGTAAAATCGCTGTCGCTGGAAACCAGGCAAAATCCGTTTACTTTTTCGCTGTACAAAATGTCCATGGCATCAATTATCATGGCCGAGTCGGTCGCATTTTTTCCCGTAGTGTATCCATATTGCTGAATGGGTGTAATGGCATTTTCAAGTAACAGGTTTTTCCACTTGGACAGGAATGGTTTAGTCCAGTCACCGTAAATTCGTTTAATGGTTGGATTGCCGTATTTGGCAATTTCTTCCATCATCTCCTTCACGTAAGCGCTGGGTATGTTGTCGCCATCGATGAGGACGGCAAGTTTAAAATCGTTTTCCATATTTTGATTTTTTGTTTCTATATTCAGTTAAAATTAACTGGTTTGTTTAAAATAAACATATAAACTGAAATTAACTGGCGAATCCTGCTAACGAGTTCATTGCAGCTTACGAATTATTTTTCTTTGGGTTTTAAAAAACTAAATCTTCACAATGCACGAATCGGGCAACCAACCCACATTTCCATCGGAGAGTCTGATTTCTTTCCAGGTGTTAACACTGTCCGAGATTTCCACTTTCACTCCTTCGTAGAGCAGGAACAAATCGGTGCTGTTTTGCGCCGGTGCACTTTTTACAGTTACACGCGGACAAAACACAATGGCATGTTTCCTTTGATTGATTTTTTCTTTTTGCCGGGCTGCAAACGAAAAAGTAAATCCGGAAATGACAATAGCCAGAATTCCAAACCAAAAAGATAATCGCTTCAGTGAAGATCTGCGGCTGAAAATAAACAGGCCAAGCAACCCAAGGAAAAAAATGAATGAACCGATGCTGATTCCTGCCCAGGCATCTGCCGGATACAGATTTATAATCCGGTTTCGCCATCGTAAAAAAAAGGGCTGGGGCAGGGCTTCAATTTCAGTAACCACAAACTGGTTGGCCAAATTGAGGTTAAACTCAATATCAGGATCCTGCGGCGCCAGCAATTTAGCCCGTTCGTAATTTAAAATAGCGTTGTTTATGTCGCCAGCTTTGTAATAAGCATTTCCAAGGTTGAAATAAAGTCTGGCTGATTCCTGTCCTGAATTTAAAATCTGTTCATAAGTTATAATGGCCTGCTGGTATTCTTCGGTGGTGTAATACGCATTTCCCTTTTCCCAAAGTATTTGGGTAGAATCCTGTGCGGAAATTTGCAGGAACAAAAACATTCCTGCCAGAAATAAACAGTATTTTTTCATCATGGCATTTACCATTTCAATAATTCTATGCATACTTTAATCTGCCTTTTGGTTCAGGAACCGGCCTTCCGGTTAATTGTGCCGTTTCTACCCATTCTGAAATTATTTGTTCCACATTTTTTAGTGCAGACTGGTATGTTTTTCCATCTGCCATACATCCGGCAAGCTCAGGAACCTCTGCAATAAATGATTCATCCTGTTCACTCCGGTAGATCATTATTTCATATTTTGGTTTCATAATTTTATTCATTAAACGATATTTCCAGATAATCTCTCTAGGTTGCATAACTTGATAAGCTTTTGCATTTTCATTTTTACCAGCCTGTATGTTGATAATCTCTTCAATATCTTTTCTCTAAAAAATATGATGACTGACCTTAATCCTTTCTTAAAATCTGAAATTTTTCAAAATAGTTAAAAGTTCCTGAAATTTAATGTTTTTATCAGAAGCACCACTTAATATTTTTAAAATTAATTTTTCAAATTTACTCATGCAGCTTAATACCAAAGGTTAATTATCTTTTTATTTGCTTTTCAAGCCTGCTCATAGTCGAAACAGCTTTTTTATAAAGTTCACTGCGTGCATCGGAACCACCAGATGGCGCATAGCGGGCAAATTCACATTGTTCTGTAATCTCCACAAAATCGCTAATCAGTTCTTCGTCCACATTTCTTTTTCGCAATCCTTCCAAAGCACTTTCCCTGTTGAGATTGGCCACCGGAATTCCCATTTTGTCACTGAAATAACCCCAAAAAGCTTTCAGAATGGCATCGTGGAAAGCCTCGTTTTCATTTTTCTTCATGAAACCGGCGGCAGCTTTTAATCGTTTTGTGGCTAACCGGTTGGCCTTTTTATTTCGCATTAATGCCACGTTGGCATTTTCCCGGGCTTTTTTCCGGTATATAATAAACAGTGCCAGGAAAAGTAAGGCACTTCCGCCATACATTCCGTAAAAAAGGGCAGTGCCGTAAAAAGTGGTTCCTTTTATCCGAAGCACCGGATTTCCCTGTTTTATAAAGCGGATGTCCTGGCCGATTAATTGTAAGTCTTCCCGTTGCCTGGAACTCATCACCGTTGCAGTCTGTTCTCCTGTTCCTTTTTCTACGCGCAATGTATATTCCTGTGTTGAACGGGTTTGGTATGTGCCGGTTGCCGGATTGAAAAAGGCAAACGTAATTGCCGGAATGGTATAATCGCCTTCGAACCGGGGTTGAAAAAGGTATTCAACAGTTTTGGAACCTGAAACGCCATTTTCGGTGGCCTGTATATTTTCAGTTGAACGAGGATCGTACACTTCAAAATCACTGGGCAATTGCAGTTCCGGATTCCGGATTAGCCGAATATTACCGGTTCCTCTGATTGTTAATTTCAGTGTAACTGCATCGTTTGTGGTTACATCTTCTCCACTTAATTCCGATGAAACGTTAAAATTCCCCACACCGCCATAAAAATTGGCCGGTTGCGTTGGCAGGTCTTTAACATTAATTCTTACTGCGCTACTTGTAATGGTCGTGCGAACGGTTTGAACTCCACTGAAAAAATCGTCGAAAAAGCTGCGAGGTCTCACCCGTTGCTGAACAAGCAGAGTCATGCTGAACGGGTCAATTGTAATGGCTCCGTTTTGTTGTGGAAACAGTACCGTTTTTTTCAGTATGCCCACCTGGTAAATGCGGTTGTTATAAACTTCGCGGCTAAAATTAATCTGGTTCGGAATTTCAATATCCTGCGTAAAAAAACCTTCATAGGTGGGAAGGTTTACTTCGTCGAAACCTGAAATGGGAATATTTGGGTCGGCATAAAGTTTTACCGTGGCAATAATCTGTTCGCCCCTGAACACATTCTGCTTACTCATTTCAACCCGCAGAAACAAATTGTCGCCACCCAAATCAACCGATTGCGAACCCTGGCTTTCACCACCGCGCGGAGTTTGCTGCTGCGATTGTGGCTGCGATTGTGCCGGAACCACCTGGATTTTCAGGGAATTTGATTCCATTACTTTTCCATCAGCTTCAACAGTTGCAGGTCTTATTTCAAATTCGCCTTCGCTTTTTGCCCGCAAAATATATGTATATGAAAATGTGACTTCGGTTGTGGTTTGCCCGTTAATTGTTCTGATGCTGGTGGACTGACCGGTGCTAGGCCCCATCAGTACATCAAAATTATTGGTAAGGCCGGGCGGCAGTTGCAGATTTGAGCCCCTGTCGTTTAAGGTGAAGGTCAAACGGAATTGTTGTCCCATTTCTACTGCATTGGGCGCCGACATTTCAAAACGGGTGATTTCTGCACCGGCAGAAGTCACAATGAAAAAAAGGCTAATATATGTTAACAGTTTTTTTATCATATTCTGGTTACCATTCCTTTTCTGTTCTTATTTTTTTTGCTTTGGCCGCTTTTTCCTTTTTTACTTTCTCCTGAATATCGCGTTCATCGTTTTGCAAAGCCTGTAAAAGCTGTTCTGCGTCCTGGCGTGATATTTTGGTTTGCTGTTGCTGTTGCTGTTGCTGATTTTGGTTTTGCTGCTGATTCTGTTGATCCTGTTGATTTTGCTGATCCTGATTCTGTTGATCCTGATTCTGCTGATCCTGGTTGTTTTGCTGGTCCTGATTTTGTTGATCCTGCTGATCCTGGTTTTGTTGCTGTTGTTCCTGCTGTTCCTGTTGATTTTTAAGCATTTGAGCATAAGCCAGGTTGTATTTGGTATCCAGGTCATCCGGATTCAGGCGCAACGCTTT
>JAZBNQ010000208.1:0-4606 GCA_036350775.1 Mariniphaga sp. | reverse complement strand
GCCTTATTTGATGGCACATGGATTGGGAATTCCGGTTGAAAACGCCAAAACAAATACTGAAATTGATGAAAAGGGAGAATACCGGGTTTGGGTGCGCACCCGAAACTGGGTTGCCCCGTGGGGTGTTCCGGGAACTCCCGGAAAGTTTCAATTGCTTTTTGATAGAAATCCATTAAAAAAAGTATTTGGAACTGAAGGTGCAGAATGGCATTGGCAGGATGGTGGTACAGTTCAACTGAACAAAGGGCAGGTTGAAATTGAACTAAATGATTTGACCGGGTTCAATGGGCGTTGCGATGCCATTGTCCTCGCAAAAAACCTGGAATTTATTCCAACCAATGAAAATGATGCGCTGGCAGATTTCCGTGCTGCACATTTGAATCTTCCCGAACAACCGCAACTGGCCGGCGAATTTGATTTGGTAATAGTTGGTGGTGGAATGGCAGGAATTACTTCAGCAATTAGTGCTGCCAGGTTGGGATGCAAAGTAGCCCTCATCCAAAATCGGCCGGTATTGGGCGGAAATAACAGTTCCGAAGTGCGGGTCGGACTCTCCGGACTCATTTTTCAACAACCCTATCCCAACCTCGGAAAACTGGTTGATGAAATTGGTTCTGTTGGGCACTGGACCCTTTGGGAAGCAGAGCGTGATCCGGAATCTGAAAGAAGCAAAAAAATTTTAGAGGTGATTGAAAAGAATCCGGAAAAAATAATTCACAATGCAGGACCTAAAAGCAATTATGGCGATGATAAAAAACAGGGAATGGTTGAAGCTGAAGAAAACATCGAATTGTTTCTGAATACACATGTTTTTGAGGCCGAAAAATCAGGGGATAAAATTATTTCTGTTACGGGTAAAAATATTATTACCGGAAAGGAAGTAAAATTTAAAGGAAAACTTTTTGCCGATTGTACCGGCGACGGTAATCTTGGATTTTTAGCTGGCGCCGATTTCAGAATGGGAAGGGAAAGCCGGGCCGAAACCGGAGAATCCAGTGCCCCGGAAAATGCCGATGATTTGGTGATGGGAACTTCGGTGCAGTGGTATGCTGAAAAGAATGACAAATCTTTTTCGTTTCCCGAATGCCCCTGGGCCGTTGAGTTTACTGAAGAAACCGTCCAGCACCTCACGCGAGGCGACTGGGACTGGGAAACCGGATTTTACTGGGATCAGGTTGAAGATATTGAGTACATAAGAGATTACGGTCTTCGTGCTGTTTTTGGAAATTGGTCTTACCTCAAAAACGAGAGCAAAGAGAAGGAAAAATACAACGAATATCAATTAAAGTGGGTGGCTTACATCGGTGGGAAACGCGAATCGCGCAGGCTTCTTGGCGATGTAATTTTAAAAGAACAAGATCTTTTAAACAGGGTAGAATACCCGGATGCAAGTTTTACAACAACCTGGACCATTGACCTCCATTATCCGGTTGCATTGGAAGGTTTTAACGAAGAACCGTTCCTTTCTGAAGCAAGGCATGTTAAAATAGAACCTTACGCAGTTCCATACAGGTGTTTATATTCCAGAAATATAGAAAATTTATTTATGGCCGGACGGAATATTAGCGTAACACACGTAGCATTGGGAACAGTGCGTGTTATGCGTACAACCGGAATGATGGGCGAAGTGGTTGGAATGGCCGCTTCTATTGCAAAAAAAAATAATACCAATCCGCGCGGGGTATATCAAAATCACCTAAATGAATTAAAAGCTTTGATGCAAAAAGGAGTTGGAGAGAACTGGTATGAATGATGTTGGAAAAATATAAACGTAAAAATACAGCAATTTAATTTAGTAAAAGAGTAAAAAACATGATGATTCAAAGTCAGATATCAAATTTTGAAAACAGCTTAAGCAAAATGTTTACAGTTATAATTATACTGTTCATTGTCGCATCATGTTCATCGAATAAACATCAGCTTCAACCATGTGAATTGAATCTGCAGTCAATTATGCAAAAGGTTCCTGAATCTGCCAAATTTATTAATGACAGTTTTTTTATTTGGGGAGGCAGCCTGGTGAAGTCCCGTCATGATGAAAAATACCATCTTTTTTATTCCCGCTGGCCAAGAAAATTGGGAATGAATGCCTGGGTGACCCATTCGGAAATTGCCCACGCCATTTCCGATTCACCTTTTGGACCATTTGAATTTAAGAGTATTGCCTTGCCAGCCAGGGGAGAGAAATATTGGGATGGACTTGTTACTCACAATCCGACGATTCATTTTTTCGATGGAAAATATTATTTGTATTACATGGGAAACACCGGCGATGGCCGGGCAAACAAAGATGGTTTGAACTGGACACACCGTAACAACCAACGCATAGGGATAGCGATTGCCGAAAATCCCAATGGTCCCTGGAAAAGGTTCAGTAAACCCCTGATTGATGTTTCACCGGATACCCTTGCACACGATGCTTTGATGGTTTCAAATCCTTCAGTAACCAAAATGGCCGATGGTAAATATCTAATGGTCTATAAAGCTGTTGCAAAAAAGGGGAAAATGCCCTTTGGAGGTCCGGTTGTTCACTTAACCGCTATTGCCGACAATCCGGAAGGGCCATTTATTAAGCAACTGAAACCTGTTTTCACAGCACAAAATCTGGATTTTCCGGCTGAAGATCCTTTTGTCTGGTATGACGACAAATGTTATTACGCCATTGTAAAAGACATGAATGGCGCCTTTACCGGGGCTGGAAGAAGTTTGGCATTGTTTTGTTCTGAAGATGGGTTAAACTGGAAAAAAGCCAGCCATCCGCTGGTCTCGAAACTGGAAATAGCCTGGGAAAACGAAACAAAACAAAAAGTAATTGCACTGGAACGTCCCCAATTATTCTTTGAAAATGGGGAAATGATTGCATTACTTTGTGCGGTTAATGAAAATATAACGCATTCTTTTAATGTTCAAATTCCACTACTCAAGAAAAAATAAAATAAACAATTAAAATTATAATCATGAAAAAATTAATTATTACAGTTTTATTATTAGCACAGGGGGCTTTGTTGTCAGTAGCAAATAATGTCTTTCTCGAAGCCGAGAACTTCCAAAACAAAGGCGGCTGGGTAGTCGATCAGCAGTTTATGGATTTAATGGGCTCTTCCTATTTAATGGCACACGGAATGGGCGTTCCGGTTTCCGATGCGGAAACAACTGTTGAGTTCCCTTCAACCGGGGAATACAACGTTTTTGTCCGTACGTTCAACTGGACTTCGCCATGGTATGACGGAGAGGGGCCGGGAAAATTTCAGTTACTGGTAAACGGCAAAAAAACGGGTACAATTTTAGGTACTTCGGGATCCGAATGGCTCTGGCAAAATGCCGGGAAAGTCAACATTTCCAGTAAAAATGCAAAAATTGTACTACACGACCTCACCGGCTTTAATGGCCGTGTGGATGCCATTTATTTCACCAAAAACAATACACCGCCACCCGCTGATCTGAAGGCTTTGGCCAAATTCCGTAAAAAACAACCGAATATTCCTGAAAAACCTGAAAAAGCGGGCGAGTTCGACCTGGTGGTGGTTGGCGGCGGAGTGGCCGGAACAGCAGCCGCTATTTCGGCAGCCCGGCTCGGTTTGCAGGTTGCACTCATCCAGGACCGCCCGGTGCTGGGAGGAAACAACAGTTCGGAAGTGCGGGTTCACCTGGGGGGCAGAATTAATGTTGAACCTTTTCCTGCGCTGGGCGATGTCATAAAAGAGATTGGCCCGTCGCGCGGCGGAAATGCACAGCCGGCTGAATATTACGAGGATGAAAAGAAAATGGAGATGGTGCTGGCCGAAGAAAACATTTCGCTGTTTACCAGTTACCGGGCGTTTGATGTAAAAACAAAAGGTTCACGAATTACCGAAGTGCATGCCCGGCATATTGAAACTTCAAAAGAACTTACTTTTACGGCGCCACTATTCGCCGACTGCACCGGAGACGGTACCATCGGTTTCCTGGCCGGTGCCGATTATGCCATGGGCCGTGAGGGGCGCGACGAATTTGGCGAACCCACCGCACCCGAAGTGGCCGATAAAATGACCATGGGTTCTTCAGTTCAGTGGTATTCTGTAGAAGAAAACCAAGCGGTCAGTTTCCCGGAATTTCAGTATGGGGTGGAATTTAACGAAAAAAATACGGAAAAAGTAACCATGGGCGAATGGACCTGGGAAACCGGTATGAACTTCGACCAGATTACTGAATTTGAACGCATCCGCGATTATGGATTGCTGGTGGTCTATTCCAACTGGTCTTCCCTGAAAAATAATGTAGCAAAGGAAGAATACGCCAACCGCAGGCTGGATTGGGTGGCCTACATTGCCGGGAAACGTGAATCGCGCCGGCTGCTGGGCGACCTGATTCTGAAAGAACAGGACATTACAGATTACGTGGTTTATCCGGATGCGTCGGCGCCAACCACCTGGACCATTGACCTGCACTACCCGGATCCGAAAAACACGGAACATTTTCCGGGGAGGGAGTTTAAATCCATTGCCGTGCATAAAAAAATTCATCCCTACCCGATTCCTTACCGCTGTTTTTATTCACGGAATGTGGACAACCTGTTTATGGCCGGAAGAAATATCAGTGTCACTCACGTAGCGCTGGGAACTGTCCG
>JAZBNQ010000207.1:0-2937 GCA_036350775.1 Mariniphaga sp. | reverse complement strand
TTAATGCTGTTCGCATTTATGGCAGAGTTCCTTTTATTCACGAGTCGCTTACAACCATTGACGAAGTTGAAAGCTTTTTAAGCTCCACCGAACCTTATATTGATAGTGTTGATATTATATTTTCACGTGATGGGTATTACAACGATACCATTTACAATAATCCGATCACGCTTGAAAAACAATATTACGACGAAAATCTTATCATCGATTATTTTACCAACGAATTGGAAACTAAAGTAAAAGCGGTGGGCGTGAATCACGCCATCGACAATAACGATGATACCTGGGAAGTTACCATCTGGAATCCACATGCAATGAATGCATTGCTTGGGCAGATGTTTCTAAATCAGGGGAATTTGGTAAAAGCAGCCAGTTATTTTGAAAAAATTACAATGCTGTCATCAGATAATTTCAGGTATCAGCTTGACAATTCATTTGCAAACTCCAACTGGCGCAATATTTTTATAAACATTGATAACCGGGAACATATTTATACCTTGTGGTTTAACAAAGCCAATTTTCAGCAAAATAATTTCCAGTTGATGTTCGATCCGCGTGAACCTAACAGGTACATGCTTAAACCCACAAGAGAGGCTGTTTTAAAATGGGAAACTATTTGGGATAATTACACCCTTATTGAAAATACAGCAATCCCTTCGCGTACGCGCATTAATCAAAAAGGTATGCCAGGCGATTTTAGCCGTGGCTATGGTGTTTCGTATGCCTATACAGTTAACGGTAATCCCATTATGCCCGGGCAAATTCGTGGAATGCTTTATTTAAAATCGGAAGATGATTTCAGAACCGCCAGTTTAATTACTGCCGATGCAGACACAGTAGTCTGGAAATATTCGTTTTATAAGAATATTTTCGATCAGGATGCCGATTTTATCGTTTACCGCGCTGCCGGCATTCATCTTTGGCTGGCCGAAGTTTATACATGGTGGGCATTCCAGCGCGGGAGTTCTGTTAGTACATTTACCACCCGTGCACTCGATATTGTAAATAACGGCGCTCATTATAATATTCAGGCAAACCGCGACCAGCTTGGTGTTCGGGGACGTGTTGGCTTTGGAGGAAATGTAGATGGAATTAAAGTGGGAAATATTAACTATGTTCATAATCCGTTTAATAATGAAGTGGTGGATTATATTGATTTAACCGGCGATTTGCTGGGGAAACAATTGTACCTTGAAGATCAGATTATAGACGAAAGAGCCCGCGAACTTGCTTTTGAAGGCGAACGTTTTTACGATCTTATGCGCGTGGCAAAGCGCCGAAACGACCCGTCATACCTGGCAGAAAAAGTTTCCAAAAAATTTCCGGAAGGAAGGAGAGATGAAATTTATAACCTTCTGCTCGACGAAAACAACTGGTATATTAATTATTTCGAAGAATAAAGTACCGCCGGGAAAGGTACTGGCTGAGTTTTTTTAACAGAATTTTTCATACTTTAAATGGCAGGCCGCTTTGGGTCTGCCATTTGTTTTAGGAAGGTTCTCAACCCGGTATTAAACCTTTAATTGTATATCATGTTTGTTTCAAAATATTGAAGATATATACAATTCATATAGCAAAATATTATAGACACATTCCAGTTCAAAACGGCAAGTCATCATCGGTTAAATCTTCCTGGGCTGCATCATTTCCTTGCGGGTGGATTTTGTCATAAATGATTTGTTTAACGCGATCTTCAAGCCAATCCATTTTAAAAAAGAACCAGTTTTCGGATTGCTCCGAGTTATAAATCACTTCATTAAAATTTGAGAACGGCTTTTTGCCGCTTAGTACATAAAAAAGTTGCTCCTGTAAAATTTCATCTTCCACATTTTCGGCAAATGCTTCCATAATTCGGAATGATTCATCTGAACTGAGTGGCTCAAAAACATAATAATCCTCCCATTTTTCGTGCTTAAAACCTTCTTTTTCCAATGCAAACCCCGTTAACCTCTCAAATTCGTATGGATCATCCAACAATAATTTTGGAACTTCTTCCAATTCCAAAGTTTCCGGATTCAGGTAGCAAAAAATCCCCGAGTCTGTCAACTGGGCAATCTGGTTTATGCAGGGGGCGAATTTTTCGGGCAACTCATAAGGATCCCAGTCTTCACCACAATCGCAATAATCGCCATAGGGGCAAGTCATGGGGTCGCCTGTGCACAATTCCAGGTCCATCCCCGAGGAGGGCAGGTATTGTACTTCGGCCTGCCAGTTTGTGGTCAGTACCTCGTACAGCCATTCGGGAGATATACCTGACGGAACATCAACCAATTCGATGTTCAGCGATTCAAGCACTTTAAAAATGGCTTCATTTACCCTTTGCCACTGGTCGCCCTGCAAGTGTATTATTTCAGGGAAAGATTCCTGTTTTATCCCGGTTAGTTCTTCAATGGTTTGAAAAGGTGCCAACGCAAGTTCAGCCATAACGGGATCTTCCTCAAGGTGGGGTGGAGGTTCAATCCAGGCTGGCCTGGGCGGATTTTTGGCCACTGCAAGCAGATCTTCAATAAGCTGGCGGATGTAGTTTTCCATTTCGTAAGGTTTTATTTCATTCAAAAATATACTTCTTCAGTTAATCATCGTCAAAATAATTTCAAATTTATACCCTAACCAAAAGTATATGTGGAGGAAATATTTTCTGAATTTCATTTTTTGGCAAGCCGTGGTTGGATAAAACCTGAGTTTTTTTCCATTATGTTCCGACAAAAGCAGTTTTACAAGCATTTACACATAAATCATTTTCTTTGTCATTCCTCCATCCACCACAAAATTCTGGCCTGTGATAAAACTGTTTTCCGGGTTCAACAGGAATAAAACCATGCGGGCAATGTCGCTGCCGTTTCCAACGCGTCCGGCAGGGTGCTGGTTTTTATCAGTTTCCTTAACCTGGTAAGGATTGGCTTCCGATTTTTTTCGAACCCCCGAAACATCAATCCA
>JAZBNQ010000206.1:0-3025 GCA_036350775.1 Mariniphaga sp. | reverse complement strand
TTGGTTATTTCTACCAACGCCGGCTTGTGGCGTTATATAATTGGTGATACCATTCAGTTTACAACTAAAAATCCATACCGTCTTAAAATTACCGGACGCACGAAACATTTTATTAATGCTTTTGGCGAAGAAGTAATTGTTGATAATGCTGAAAATGCATTGCAAACCGCATGTCAGAAAACGGGAGCAATAATCAGCGAATACACAGCCGGGCCTGTTTTTATGGGCGATAACCAGAAAGGAGCTCACCAGTGGATTATAGAGTTTGAAAAAGAACCGGATGACGAAAACAAATTTGCTCAAATACTGGACGAAAGCCTGAAAGGATTAAACTCAGATTACGAGGCCAAACGATACAAGGATCTTACTTTGGAGATGCTGCATCTTATTGTTGCTCCCAAAGGAACCTTTTACCAATGGATGAAAAACCGGGGGAAAATTGGCGGACAGAACAAAATTCCACGTCTTTCAAACGATCGGAAATACCTCGACGATCTTTTAAAACTTTTAGAAAAATAATCTTTATTTTCACATTTGAATTTAATTGTATAATTATGCATATAGCCGTTGCAGGAAATATTGGAGCCGGAAAAACTACCCTGGCAGAGTTGTTGGCCAAACATTATAAATGGACACCCCACTACGAGGATGTGGATGAAAATCCTTACCTGAATGATTTTTACAACGATATGCAACGCTGGTCGTTCAACCTGCAAATTTATTTTCTGAATTCGCGGTTCAAACAAATAATTGATATCCGCAAGTCTGGTAAAACCATTATTCAGGACCGTACCATTTATGAAGATGCGGAAATTTTTGCTCCTAACCTGCATAGCATGGGCTTAATGAGCACCCGCGATTTTAAAAACTATAAAACCCTTTTCGATTTAATGGTGAGCCTGATTCAGCCACCTGATCTACTCATTTATCTTCGGGCTTCCATTCCAACCTTGGTCCATCAAATTCAAAAACGCGGCAGGGAATACGAAAATTCTATTCGCCTCGATTACCTGAAACAGTTGAACGAACGTTATGAAAAATGGATTACCAGCTATAATTTGGGTAAATTATTAATTATAAATGTGGATAATCTCGACTTTACAACAAATCCTGAAGATTTGAGCTCAATTATTGATAAAATTGATGCCCAGATTTACGGCTTGTTTTAGGCTTCAATTTTTTTTACCTGGTCAAGAATTTCAGCCCATTTGTTTTCAGGTATTTTAGCTCCCATAACCTCCACTACTTTCCCGGAAACAAGTGATGCAATTTTTCCGCATTTTTCAAGGCTTAAATTTTTTATTAACCCATACAAAAATCCTGCTGCGTAATTGTCTCCTGCACCAGTGGTGTCAATGGCAATGGCCTCAATAATACCCACTTTTGCTTTTTCGTTTTTCCTCTGAATCAGGGAGCCTTCCTTTCCTGTTTTAACTATCGCCAATTCGCAAACCGAGGCAATTTCTGAAAGTGCCTCTTCAGGCTCTTTACCTGTAAATATGCGTGCTTCTTCTTCATTGGCAAAAACAATATCTGCTTTTTCCGCAATAAGGTATTTCAGGAAAGACAGATTCTGCTCAACGATATTAAAACTTGAAAGGTCAATAGCAACCTTCAGGCCTTCTTTACGGGCTAAATCTATGGATGTTTCAATTAATTTATGATCCTGAACAAGGTAACCTTCAATATAAAAAATAGAATAACCACGGAACATCTCAGCCGAAAGTTCTTCAGGTCTTAAATCGGCAGCAGCACCCAGGTATGTGGCCATGGTACGTTCCGAGTCGGGACTTACCAGGGACATTACTCTGCCAGTTTCTATTTCACTTGAAATCAGATATGTTGTAATTTGTTTTCGGTCAAACTCCTGTTGAAAAGTTTCTCCCAGTTCGTCCTTACCAATTTTACCAATGTATCCGCACCTTGCACCAAGTGCCGCAAGTGAATGTATGGTGTTGGCTGCTGAGCCACCGGTTGTTATTTGTCGCTCATTAAACCGGGTGGCTTCGAAAATTTTACGCGAAAGTTCTGCATCAACAAGTGTCATGCTGCCAAGTGGTAACCCGAATTTAGCCAGTGTACTATCATTTTCGAGTATATTTATTACATCAACCAAAGCATTGCCCATTCCAAGTATTGCTGGTTTTTTTTCTTTCATTATTCTCGCAATTTATTTTTAAATTCACGCTTTTCTAAATATTTCTCCATCTGAAGCCAACAAAATAACAAACTTTTTTAATGTCCTTGTGAAATCATTACCCTCAAATTTTCAAATTTTTTCCGATTTCTAAAATTAGAATATGTTGTACAGCAGGTTATTCAATATATTTTTCCCAAAGCAGCTTATAAACCCGGCATTTTAAAAATCTACTGATGAAATATTAAACAATGTATAAAAAATATACAATTCGTATATTCTATTGGAAAACAATAGATTAATACAGTACAAGAATTTGTTGTAAATATATTCAACAGTTGGTGTTGGTTAATTTGTTAACAGTAAAAACGCCAATTAATTGATATGTAATTTTTTATGTAAGAATATTCGTTGTGGCACTCTATTTGGATTAATAATGTATGAGTTCAGTAATTAGTTGGAATTCAGCGTTCTGAGAATTTAATTTGAAAATTTAATACTATAATTGTTATGAAAACTTTATTAACATCATTATTTATGTTGTCATTCATTTTTTTCACGTTAAGTGGAAGGGGAAATGACAATCAAAACCCGGATCAGGTTGGGCCTGAAAACGTCCAGGCTATTCAGATTTTCAGCACACCCGATATGGTGGAACTTACGAACTATTGGATTACAGGATTTGAAAAAAGTAATCCAAATGAGAAAGTTGTATTAAACGAGATTGCAAATAAATCTCAAATTTCAGGGGGTCAGGTTTATCTCACTTCGCAGGTTTTGGATACTGAGCCTTCGTGGAAAATGGTTATTGGACACGATATTGTGGTGCCAGTTTTTAATGTAAAAAATCCTTTAATTGAGAAATTAAATAATAAAGGAATTACATCA
>JAZBNQ010000205.1:0-2049 GCA_036350775.1 Mariniphaga sp. | reverse complement strand
TTATCTTCATTGTTAATTTGAAAAAAATTATTTTTTGAATTGCTTAATGAATGCGGATGGAGTTAACACTTTTAAGTTTGAATTTTTAAAATCAGAAATATTTCTGGTAATGATTGTTTGTAGTCCAATTTCAGATGCACTATAAGACTGAACTGCATCTTCGAAGTCATGAAATTCTGAATGTAAGGCATTTAAAATTGTTTCTCTGTTGACTCCACATATATCGATGAAGTTAAATAAACCTATTAAAAAAGATATGGTTAAATCGTGTCCTTTTGACTTTTTTAAAACGTAATAAATATCTGTTACAGTAGTAGCAGTTATAAAAGCTGGAATTTTTAATTCGTTAATTAGAAGTAAAAGTTCTTTTGATATCTCAAAGAATTCTCTTCTTTCAAGGGCAAAATCGAGAACGATGTTGGTATCTAAAAGTACTCCCTTCATTTGTATTTTTCCATCAGGTAACTGTATTTTCCATCATCGGTATCAACTTCTGAAAAAAAGCCCCCCCATTTTTCAAGAAAATCATCGATTTTTTTTTGTGCAGTATTGTCTTGTTCTTCAGGTTTGAGCGTTACGATAACATCTACCTTTTTGTTGGCATAACTTTCCAATGCAGGGATTTTGATTATTCCATGCTTTCTTACCTTAGTGACAAATTTTAATGCTTCCATAATTTCATTTTCTGCAAAGTTACCAATTTGCAATCAATATTTTAGCATTCGTACCCTCTTCAGTTGAATACCACCGTTCTGTTTTTATACACCAGAATTTTCCGTTGCAAATGTTTGTAAACCGCCTGCGAAAGCACAATTTTTTCCAGGTCGCGGCCTTTGCGAATAAGTTTCTGTATGGTGTCTATATGACTGCAACGCGTAACGTCCTGTTCGATAATGGGGCCGGCATCCAGTTCCGATGTAACGTAATGACTGGTTGCTCCAATAATTTTAACGCCGCGTTCGTGTGCGGCATGATAAGGTTTGGCTCCTGCAAATGCGGGCAAAAATGAGTGATGGATGTTGATGATTTTATTGGGATATTGTTTTACAAAATCTTTGGAAAGAATTTGCATGTATCGCGCCAGCACCACAAAATCAATATTGTGCTTTTTCATGAGTTCCAGTTCCTTTTTCTCCTGTTCTTCCTTATTTTCTTTGGTAACCGGAATGTAATGAAAATCGATACCAAAACGCTCGGCAACGGGTTTCAGCAGTTCGTGGTTGCTGATGATAAGCGGAATTTCCACATCCCATTCGCCGGCGGTATATCGCGCCAGAATATCGAACAGGCAGTGTGGCATTTTAGAGACGAAAAGTGCCATCCGCGGAATTTCGTCGGAAAAATAGAGGCGCCAGTTCATTTTCAGCGGCGAACCAATGAGCGTATCAAAGTACTCACCGATTTTCTCCGTAGGAATTGCAAAACCATCCAGTTCCCATTCCACACGCATGTAAAAAATCTTTTCCTGCCGGTCAACATGCTGGTCGAGGTAAATAATGTTGCCCTTATTTTTATTCAGAAATTCGGTAACTGTTGCCAGAATTCCCTGTTTATCGGGACAGTGAATCAAAAGAATAGCAGTGTTCTTTTTTTCGCGAAGTGGTTTTATTGTCTTCATTTACAATTTCCCTTTTGTTGATGGTAATTCAAAATTAAAGATATCACGTTTAATGGCCATTTTTACAGCTTTTGCCAGCGCTTTAAAAATAGCTTCAATTTTATGGTGCTCGTTTGTACCTTCTGCTTTTATGTTGAGGTTGCACTTTGCAGCATCGGAAAACGATTTGAAAAAATGCATGAACATTTCGGTGGGCATGTCGCCTACTTTTTCGCGTTTAAATTCGGCCTCCCAAACCAGCCACGGCCGGCCGCCAAAATCGATAGCTACTTGTGCGAGGCAGTCGTCCATTGGGAGACAGAATCCGTAGCGTTCCATTCCTTTTTTATTTCCCACGGCTTTCAGAAACGCTTCACCCAAAGCAAGTCCTGTGTCTTCAATAGTGTGGTGTTCGTCCACTTCCAAATCGCCTTTTACTAAAATCTCAAGGT
>JAZBNQ010000204.1:0-16416 GCA_036350775.1 Mariniphaga sp. | reverse complement strand
GAAACCTGCAGCGCTTCTTCAGAAACTGAAGAAACAGCTCCGGTAAGTTCTTCTTTCAAACGTGTACCGTAACCAACCACAACAACCTCGTCAACCCCAATCACATCAGGGCGCAGTGTAACGTCAATAGTGGTCTGGTTACCAATTTCAATTTCCTGCTTTAACATACCTATATATGAAAAAACAAGTACATTGGCACTTTCAGGCACGTCCAATTCATAAACACCATCAACGTTGGTAATGGTTCCTGTGGTGGTTCCCTTCACTACTATTGTTACTCCGGGTAGCGGAGAACCAGTATCGTCAGTCACCGTTCCGTTGATAGTTTTTTGCTGTGCCCAGGCTCCTGTTGAAAAAGCCATTATAACAGCAAACACAAACAAGGGTAAAAACCCCTTTAGATGATTTTTTTCCATAGATTTTAATTTTTGATAATTAATATTTAATAGTGAAATATTCAGGTACAGAGTTGTACACTCAATTGAATCAGAAAAAAGATTGGTGATTTTTTCATAAGCATTAGTTTTTTAGTTTCTATTTTATTTAACACATTCGTTCAAACGCATCAAGTCAGCAGTTCATAGTTGAAAGGTCAAATCTATAAATTTTTTTCGGGATTAAAAAAAACTAAAGTATCTAAAAAATTATTAAATTACGCACTAAATGTAAAAATGACAATTTAAGCGTCTATTATACAATAACATTCTTGCTAAATGAAAAAAATCTTATTCTGGACATTGGCTGTTTTAATTACTTTTTCTGCCATTATTTACCAACGTAAAACCGGCCCGACATACGACAAAGAAGTTAATATACGTATTAATGAAACCGAATACCAGTTCAAACTAATAAGAAGCCATGGCGGTGAAACCGATTGTAGGGTGGTTTTAAATATACCCGACCAACATATTACAGCCAAATTGCATTACCGGATGTATCCTACTAATAATGAATGGACAGTTGCTGAAATGGAACGTCTGGATGATTTGCTTACTGCATCATTACCAAACCTTCCACCTGCCGGTAAATATGAATACAAAATTGAGCTGGAAAAAGACGGAAAGACTTACCCACTAAATAATGGCGAACCGGTAATCATCCGTTTTAAGGGAGATGTTCCTGCAAGTATTCTAATTCCGCATGTTATTCTCATGTTTATTGCCATGCTTTTAGGAAACCTTGCCGGAATTATGGCACTTTTTAAAGATCCGAAGTTCAGGCTCTACACCAAACTAACCTTCTGGACTTTGCTTGTGGGCGGATTAATTTTCGGACCCTGGGTACAGTGGCATGCCTTTGGCGAAGCCTGGGCTGGTGTGCCTTTTGCATGGGACCTTACCGACAACAAAACCCTTGTGGCATTTATTTTTTGGTTGTTGGCACTTTTAATGAACCGCAAAAAAGAACGACCAGCATACACCGTTGTGGCTGCTATTATTATGCTAATCATTTATTCC
The DNA here is from genome assembly GCA_036350775.1 of Mariniphaga sp. Taxonomy (GTDB): domain Bacteria; phylum Bacteroidota; class Bacteroidia; order Bacteroidales; family Prolixibacteraceae; genus Mariniphaga. The sequence goes on along the minus strand of JAZBNQ010000204.1, from coordinate 14,959 downwards.
ATTCCACACAGCATGTACGGTTCGCAACTCGACCCGGAAACCGGTGAAATTATTCAGGGGTGGATTATGTTATTTTGGTGAAAATTTAGCTTCCGGCTAAAAATAATTCATCAGTTCGATTCTTTTTATTCGTAATCAAACTCAATAAATTTTCCAAATTTCTTATACTTTTCGTAAAGCACTTTGTATTTCTCCACATTTTCAGGAATAGGGTGATATTCTGTTTCGATGCCACTACCCATTTTCTTTTGGGCTTCAAAAGTGTTTGCATACACGCCGGCGGCCACTGCAGCAGCCATTGCCGAACCCAGTGCACAAGCCTGTTCCGATCGGGCCACTTTAATGGGCATGTTCAATACATCGGCCACTACCTGCATTACAAACGGCGATTTTTTAGCCACACCGCCAAGGGCAATTACTCCGTCAATCCGAACGCCTTCTTCCATAAACCGGTCGTTAATAGCTTTTGAGCCAAAGGCGGTTGCCTCTACAAGGGCGCGAAAAATACGTGGAGCATCAGATCCCAGGTTCAGTCCGGCAATGGCGCCTTTCAGGTTTTGGTTGGCATCGGGTGTTCGACGGCCATTCATCCAGTCAAGCACTACAATCCCGCTTTCTTCTAATGGCACTTTGGCTGCTTCTTCGCTTAGCCGGCCAATAATTTTTTCTGAAGTTTCTTCCATTAATTTTTCACGGGTTTGCTCATTTACCAGTTCTGTTTCTGCCAAAATATTTTTTAATGGCCACTCCAGTACCTTTTTAAACCATGCATAAATATCGCCAAAAGCCGACTGCCCGGCCTCAAGTCCAAGCATTCCCGGAACAATAGAACCATCCACCTGGCCGCAAATTCCATTTACCAGCTTTTCGCCGACTTCTTCCATGGGAGCAATTAACATATCGCATGTTGAAGTTCCCATCACTTTCGAAAGATAATAAGGTTCAATTTCGGCACCCACAGCACCCAAATGCGCATCGAAAGCACCAACTCCAACCACAACATTTTGAGGCAATCCAAGTTTTTTTGACCATTCTTCAGAAAGTGTTCCGGCAGCTACATCGCAGGTAAACGTTTCCTTGTACAGCCGTTCACGCAATCCTGCCAGCATGGGATCCAATGCCGTCAAAAATTCTTCTGAAGGAAGTCCGTCAAAAGCTTCATGCCACATGGCTTTATGGCCGGCAGCACAGCGGCTGCGCTTCAGGGTTTTCGGATTAGTATTTCCGGTTAACAGGGCCGGAATCCAGTCGCAATGTTCCACCCACGAATATGCTGCACGGTAAATCCCTGCATCTTCGCGGATAACGTGCAACAGCTTGGCCCAAAACCATTCCGATGAATAAATTCCCCCTTCATATTTCGTAAAATCAATTTCCCATTTACGTGCCAGTTCGTTAATTTCTTCTGCTTCCTTAACGGCTGTATGGTCCTTCCACAGAACAAACATTGCATTTGGATTTTCTTCAAAACCGGGTGTTAATGAAAGCGGAACTCCTTTTTCGTCCACTGCAACAGGAGTTGAACCCGTGGTATCTACCGAAATACCAACCACATTTTCGGCAACGCCGGAAGGAGCTTGTTTCAGCGCCTCAATGATTGTAAATTCAAGACCTTCGAGATAATCTTTGGGATGTTGCCTGAATCTGTTTTTAGGAGCATCACAGTATTTTCCATCTTTCCATCGCGGATAGTTAAAAACAGCACTGGCAACCTCTTCGCCTGTTTCTACATTTACAATCAACGACCGAACCGAATCGGTACCATAATCCAATCCAATTGTATATTTTTCACTCATTTTTATTGATTTATATTTCTAATTAATATTTCGTTGCTGGTTGCTGGTTCGTCCTTTAAACTTTGAACACTGAACTCTGAACTCACTTTTGCCCGTAATAGGCACCCTTTCCATGTTTTCTCAGAAAATGTTTATCGAGAAGCGCTGCAGGCATCGTGGCATCAGGATTTATGACCAGTGTTCTGAATGCCATTTTTGCTACTTCCTCCATAACCACGGCATTGTGAACTGCATTGTGGGCATCGGTTCCCCACGAAAACGGACCGTGATTATTCACCAAAACACCAGGAATTTCATCAGGATTGAGTTTTTTAAACCGTTCCACAATCACCCGCCCGGTTTCTTTTTCGTAATCGCCTTCAATTTCGTTCCGGGTCATTTTTCGGGTACAGGGAATCTCGCCATAAAAATAATCAGCCTGGGTGGTTCCCATTGCAGGAATCCCCCTACCTGCCTGGGCCCAACTCGTTGCCCATTCAGAATGGGTATGAACAACTCCCCCAATGTTTTTAAACTGCCTGTACAAAACCAGATGAGTTGGTGTATCGCTCGAAGGTTTCAGAGTGCCTTCAACCAATTGTCCGTAAAGATTAAGAACCACCATATCTTTGGGCTTCATCTTTTCATAAGAAACTCCGCTGGGTTTAATAACCACATGTCCGGTTTCGCGGTCGATTCCACTCACATTTCCCCAGGTAAAAATTACCAGTCCGTGTTTTACCAAATCGATGTTGGCCTGGAAAACCTGTTCTTTTAATTGTTCAAGCATTTTATTTGACATTAGTTATCAGTCACTGGCTATCGGTCAATTGTAATTGGCTGACCTCAAAAAATAAGGCTGATTATTTAAAAAGTAAAAATAACACTTAATTTTCAGAATAAGAACCAGGATACAAGACTTTTTTGAGTATTGCCCACTAAAAAAGCCCGGCAAAATGCCAGGCTTTCTCTTCTATCCTTTTTTTATTTGCTATGAACAATTACCCTATTTTTATTTCTACAGGTGGCTTTACCAGTGCTTCTTCTTTTTTGGGAAGTGTAAGTTCCAGAATTCCGTTTTCGAAGCGTGCATTGATTTTTTCAGCATCAACGGTTTTTGGCACTTTAAATTTCCTTTCAAAATTGTAAACACCAAATTCGCGGCGTTCGTATTTGAATTCTTCCCGGTTTTCTTCTTTTTCTTCAGGAAGCTCAACCTTTACGGTCAGAATACTTTCATGGAAATTTAACTGAACATCTTCTTTTTTAAATCCCGGCAATAAAAGTTCAAGCCTGAAATCATTGTCGGTTTCAAAGATGTTGGTTGCCGGTTTGCAATTGCAATCATTCAAATAGCTTTCGTCATAATCGTTCCGCAAAAAATTGTTGAACAACTCATTTACGAGATTCTGGTTTACTGTGCTGTGTGGGTGATGGTGAAATCTTACTAAGTTCATGTTTTTTTCCTCCTAAAATTTTATTGTAACTAATTATTTTCAAAACTCTGGGAAGCATTAATCAATTCCTGTTCCAATATTTTAAACCGGTATTTTCCGGAAATTAAACCAGTAATTTTACGCCATATTGTCCGAAAAGCACCAACAACACATGAATAATTGTCATTTTATTTAGGTATCTACATTTATGTATTTGAAAGATACAATTAAATAAAAGGACAAAAAAACAGCCGTGTGATTTATAACCCACGGCTGTTTTCAGCTATTTTTTATGCTTTAATTAACTTCCAAGTACGGTATTGCAGGCATCAATAAGTTTTTGGGCATTTTGATTACCTGCATCCAAAGCCTTGGCTTTTTCAAGAACCTCAACAGCAGATTTGAATTCAGATTTGGCTTTTTCAACTTCTGCTGTGTAAGCATCATCAGCAGTTGAAATGGCTCCGCTGCTCACTTTTTCGTTGGCAGCAGTTAAAATGGCTACACCTTTTTTGTAAATATCATTTCCTTCAGAAACATAAATACCTGCAAGGGCTTTAGACATTCTATCGTCGCCGGGAAATTTCTCTACACCTTCTTCCAGGGTTGCCTTGTACTCATCGTCTTTATTTTGCTTGCGCAAAGTAACGGCTTTGTAATACAAGGCTGTTTCACCGCGATAGTTATTTTCAGCACTTTTACTGAAAAGCTCAACAGCTTTATCCAGTAATTCCCCTCGGTAGGCCGCAATTGCAGCATTAAAAACCAGTGCCGGATCGTCCTCTTCGGCAGTTGCAATGGCTTGTTCATAACTGGCTACTGCATTGGCATAATCTTCCTTATCGTTGTATGCCAATGCTTTGTACTCATGACTTTTTGAAATGTTCACACCAGCTTCAATGGCTTTGTCGAAATATTCAACTGCGCCTTCAAGGTTATTCGATTTGTATGCCGCAAATCCAATATTGAAATTAATAGCAGGTTCAACCTGAACATCTCCAATATTCTTCATTGCTTCATCATAAAGTGTAAAGGCTTTTGCGTAATCCTCTGCTTTCAGGGCTTCGTTTGCCTGATTGATTTTTTCGGCCGCATCCTGTGCAAAGGAAAAAACCGACAAAAGGAGGGCCGCCATTACTACAAATACTTTTTTCATTTTTTTGTTTTTAAATTTTATTTTAAATATTCTTTTTTCTAACCCATTTTTCAAGAGAAGTCCCAAAAATAATAATATTGATTAAAAATCCTACATTAAATGTTCACTTCAATTTTTTTTCTTTCTATACAAACTATTTTTCCCAAATACCCTGCCAGAAAACGAGAAACTGCTAATCATCTCCTTTCAGATCAAGATGTAAAATTCTTACAATGAAACACTTTAATGCTAAAAATGTTTTATTCATTTTAATCTTAAATGAACTGAACAGATTAATTTTGCAAGTTCAAATGACAAATCAAAAAGCATTTCGTCGGAATGTTGCATGGATTCATCGAGACTTACCGGACCGGGAGTAATGCTAAAAACTCCGTCAAAGGCATTTGAAATTTCTTTTTTTACAGTCCCTCCAATTGCAATAACTGGTTTTCCGGCTTTCCGTGAAGCGTCGGCCACAGCCTTCGGAGCTTTGTTATTCAGCGTTTGGCTGTCCAGTTTTCCTTCGCCTGTAATAACAAGGTCTGCCCATTCAACCTGCTTTTCAAAATTGAGCTGCGACAGAATGAATGCGGCGCCCGGCACAATTTCGGCATGAAAAAAAGCAACAAGCGGAAGGGCAATTCCGCCGGCGGCACCGGCGCCTTTCAGACTTACCAGTTTTTTCCCACTTTCGTTTTCCAGTATTTTAGCCCATTGTGCCAGTCCATTTTCCAACTGAACCACCATTTGAGGAGTTGCTCCTTTTTGTGGGCCGAAAACTGTTGCAGCACCATTTTCTCCAAGTAACGGATTATCTACATCACAGATAATTTTAATTAAGATCTCAGATGGAAGCGGCGGTTTACGAATTTCTGCAACAAATTCCAGATTTTCACCATTTCCTTTAAGCTCAAGGCCACTTTTATCAAAAAACTGAAAACCGAGCGCCTCCAGCATTCCCATTCCCCCATCAACAGTGGCGCTCCCTCCCACTCCCAGAAGAATTTCTGTACAGCCCGAATTCAGGGCATCATTAATCAGTTGGCCTGTACCAAACGACGAAGTTTTCATCGGGTTCAGTTCATCCGGCTTAAGCAGTTTAATACCTGAAGCATCGGCCATTTCAATGATGGCTGTTTTTCCGGATTTGGCAAATTTTGAGTGCACCGTCCGGCCAAGAGGATCGTTTACAGTGTTTTCAACTACTTCGGCATTTAATGCCCGGCATAAAACTTCGCCGGTAAAATCACCGCCATCGGCAACAGGTACTTTCCGAACTAAAAAATCATTCGATACTTTTAAAAACGCTTTTTCAACTAAATCGGCAAAATCAAAAGCATTCAAACTTCCTTTCATCGAGTTTGGTGCAACCAGTATTTTTAATTGTTTTTTGCTCATGTTTCACCTCGTGTTACTGAAACCACACCTTTTACTTTTTTCATTTTATGAATTAAAAATTCGAGATGGTCGAGATTGTAAACCGAAAGTTTCAGTATTCCTTCAAATTTTCCCCGGTTGGTGTCAATATTGATGGAACGCAGACGGGCGCCGGTGTCTTTGGCAATAATGTGGGAAATTTCGGAAACTATGCCTGATTCATCAGTTCCGGAAATATGCAATGAAGTTAAAAATGCTCCCGGACTTGTGGTTTCTTTCCACTTTGCTTTTATGACCCGGTATGGAAAACGTTCCTTCATTTGCGGGGCATTGGGACAACTGGAACGATGAATTTTTATCCCTTCACTTATCGTTACAAAACCAAAAATTGAATCGCCAAAAACCGGGTTACAACACCGGGCAAGTTTGTAATTGATATTTTTAAGGTTATTATCAATAACCAAATAATCATCACCCCCATCAAAGGTAAATTCCTGAACTTCTTTACCAGGCAAAAATTCCTCCACTTTCCGGCGTGCCGTTTCTTCTTCAGGTTTTTCAGTTATTAAAGATTTAATTTCAAGTGGATCGATTTTTCCATTGGCCAGTTCACCATAAAAATCAATGGCCAGCTTAAATTCGTATTTTTTAAGCATTTTCCGGATGGCCTCGTCGTTCAGCTCCAGCTTCCAGTTTTTAAATTTCCGAAGCAGAATTTCGCGCCCCTGTTCAGCCAGGTTCTTTTTCTCTTCATTTAAACTGGCTTTTACGCGACTAATGGCTTTAGATGTTACCAAAAAATCGAGCCAGTCCATTTTAGGTTTTTGGTTATTTGATGTTTCAATGGTAACCTGATCGCCATTTTTCAGTTTGTATTTGAGCGTCACTTTTTTCCCGTTCACTTTTCCGCCCACACACTTATCGCCCAAATGTGAATGAATTTCGTAAGCAAAATCGAGTATGGTTGACCCGGCGGGCATTTTTTTCAGGTCTCCTTTTGGCGTAAAAACAAAGGTTTCATCTTTGTAAATATCGAGGCTGAAATGATCGATAAAATCCACCACATTCAGTTCCGGGTTTTCAAGGATTTCCCTAATGCCTTCCAGCCAATCGTCGAATCCTGAACTCTCTTTTCCCCCTTTGTATTTCCAGTGGGCGGCCAAACCTTTTTCAGCCACTTCGTCCATACGTTTCGTGCGAATCTGAACTTCAACCCACCGCCCTTTGGGGCCCATAACCGTTGCATGCAACGATTCGTATCCATTGGATTTCGGAATGGTTATCCAGTCGCGCATGCGTTCCGGATTGGCCTGGTACTGCTCAGTAACAACCGAATAAACAGTCCAGCAATCTGCCTTTTCGTTTTCGGGTTTTGAATTCAGGATAATACGAATGGCAAACAGGTCCATCACTTCGTCAAACGAAACCTTCTTTTTCTGCATTTTATTCCAAATGGAATAAACCGACTTGGTTCGTGCTTTCATGGAAAAACTGAAACCTTTGTCTTTTAGTGTTTTTTCAACCGGTTTAACAAATTCAGCCACAAAACTTTCGCGTTCTTCACGGGTTTCCTGCAGCCGGTTCACAACATAATGGTAACCCTGAGGCTTTTGATATTTCAGGCACAGGTCCAGCATTTCTGAATTGATGGCATACAATCCCAACCGGTGTGCAAGTGGAGCATAAAGGTGTGAAGTTTCGTTTACCAGCCTTTCACGGGTATCTTCGTCATAAACATCCAGATTTCGCATAACCTGAAGGCGATCGGCAGTTTTAATGAGTATAACCCGCACATCGCCGGCCAAAGCCATTAAAAGTTTACGGTAATTTTCAGGATGAAGTTCTACGGTATCAGTGCCCAGCGCATTAATTTTGGCCATTCCCTCAAGAATGGAATAAACTGACTGGCCGAAGTTTTTTTCCAACTCTTCGCGGGTAACCTTCCTGTCCAGTCCGGCATACATTATATTATGAAGCAATCCGGTGATAACTGAATCCGGTTCAAGTCCTATTTCTTCTGCTATAATAGTGGCAACCTCAAGCGAATGGTTCAGAATAAATTCTCCGGTCTTAAATTGTTTGCTGCCAATTACAGTCCGTGCAAACCGAAATGTTTCATCCATTCTGGTTAATGCAGGTTCATCCCAGGTTAACCGGCAGAACTCTTTAAGTTGCTCATAACGCGCATATGCTTTTTCAAGATAATCCATTTTTCTACAAAAAAAGGCTGCTCACCGGCAGCCTCTGGTCATTTAATATTTTGAATTCAGAATCATTCTGCCGTTTGTGTTGTATCAACAAAAGTACGCTGCCGCAATTCACGATCGAGCATAAACAACCCGTTTCCTTTACCATCGCCTTCAATCAGTTTTAAACTGTCGAGAATTTCGGTTACATTGGCTTCTTCTTCCACCTGCTCGTCCACAAACCATTGCAGAAAACTTTGTGTTGCATGGTCGCGTGCTTCAACGGCTACATCAACCAAATTATTAATGAGTTCGGTAACATGTTGTTCGTGTGCCAGCGTTTTTTCAACCACCTGCAACACACTTTCAAAATCTGCAGGCATCTGTTCAATTGCCTTAACTTCGGCTTTGCCACTGCGCTCAACAATGTATTTAAAAATTTTGTTGGCGTGTGTCAGTTCTTCCTGGTATTGTACATACATCCAGTTGGCAAACCCGGGCAGGCCTTTGTCTTCAAACCAGGCCGACATGGACAAATAAAGTAATGCTGAATATTGTTCGGCATTAACTTGCTCATTTAAAGCTTTTAATACTTTTTCTTTTAACATGCTGTGTAGATTTTAAATGTTCGATAAAATTATAAAAATCTGAACATATATAAAAAAGAAAGGTTCAAAAATGAAGCTATGTTAATTATGGGTTTTTGTCAATGGTCATTTTTTTGTCTTTTAATTGAGAGACTGTTTTGAAATCATTCTTAAAATTTATTAAGCATTAGTATTATCATTGATAATTGGACAAAAGCAACACTTGTTTCGGTCAACCTTTCATAATCTTTCGAAGTTCTTCGCTGAAATGAAATCCAGGCAAATGTTCGTTCAACAATCCATCGTTTAGGCAGGATTTCGAATTTGTGAGCTTCATTTCTTTTGACAATTTCGAGTACCCAACCAAATTTTATCCTGGCTGTTTCTATTAATTCCCCCCCGCCATTGGCAACCTGATTTGGTCATGTACAAAATTGCATTCACAATTGACCACAAACTATGTTTTCTTTTTCTTTCCTGTTCAAACAAATCTTTCATAACTTGCCACTGGTTAACAGTTAAATCACTAGGGTATGTTTTCATATTACACTAAATAGTCGTTATTTTAGTGCAAAGAAAATCCAACATCATATAGTAAACTGATAACCAATTTATTAATTATAAACATCTTGTTGTTAATTACGTTATAAAATTTTTTTATTCAAAATCAAAACAGTCTCTAAGTTTTAAGAAAAAGTAGTAAGAACAAAAAATAGAAAGCATGAATTATTCAAGAAGAAAATTCATAAAAAACAGCGCCGTTTCCATTGGTGCTGCTGCAATTATGAACCATTTTCCGTTAAATGCTTTTGGATTTGGAATGGAAAAGCCAAAATCATTTGGTTTTCAGGTGTGGACCATCAGAGAAAAGCTGGTTAAAGATTTTCCGGGAACGTTAAAAATGATGGCCGGTCTGGGTTACAAAGAGGTGGAAATGTGTTCGCCGCTGGGGTATTCCAATGCCGGTTTTGAACCGCTGAATAATATAAGCGGAAAGGAAATGAAAAAGATTATTGAAGATGCCGGGCTGAAATGTACCAGTTCGCATTTCAATTTGGGCGAATTACGCGACCACCTGGGAAACCGCATGGAATGGGCACACGGGCTCGGCATGAAACAAATGATGGCGGCCAGTTTCTGGTTGCCCAAAGATGCTTCGGTTGACGACTACCAGCGGGCTGCCGATGAACTGAATGACATTGGTGAAAAAACAAGAAAAGCAGGAATTCAAATGGGATTTCACAACCACCACATGGAATTTGAAAAACGCGGCGATGAACTGATTTACGAGGCATTGCTTGACCAGTTCGATCCTGACCTTGTAAAAATGCAGTTCCAGGTGGCTGTGGTGAATATAGGCTACAACGCTGCCGACTATTTCCGTAAATACCCCGGCCGGTTTATTTCGGCTCACCTGGCCGACTGGTCATCTGCAAAAGATGCCCAAGTGCCCATCGGACAGGGCGATGTTAACTGGAGCGATTTTTTTGAGGCAGCCAAAACTGGTGGCGTGAATAATTTTTACGTGGAAATGGCGCCGGAAACCTTCGGGCCAAGTGCGGAGTTCCTGAAAAAATTATGATGGCAATTTTGGCTAAAAACAAGTAGTTGAGGTAAATCCAGACAAGTTAACTGTTCCTGCAAAGAAATGAATTTTACCAATGAACCATATTTTAACAACGAACGAAGCCTTAATATTTTTTTGCAATAAGCCATCCAGTTACTATATTTTTTATAAATAGATTTCCCTGTTTCTGTATTGGTAATTTGTTTTTCGAAATGCATTCACATGTTTATTCACTTGTTCATTTCCATGAAAGGTATTTTGCACTCGAAGCGGGATTTCACAACCCGAATTACGATTAAAATGAAAACAAGGTATGAAGAATGAAACTTTCCGATTGGGCAATTTTTTAATGTTGAACAATTTAAAAGAAAAATAAAAATTTCGAAACAAGCAGAATAAAACATTTTTGTTTATTTTTATCCATCCGAACTATACAAATAAGTCAAAAATGAGCTTAAATTTAAAACGTGACCAAATTCCCCCTCAACAAGCTGAAAACTGGGTTTTAAATATAGATGAAGAAGAAAATTTTACTTTCAACCTGATTGTTCCTGCTATTATACTTCAAAAAGAAACCTATAAATTGCTTACCGGCGAGAATGAAACCAGAATCAGGATTTATCTTGGACTCGAGCCGGAAAAAATAGATAACAAATTTGTGTTGTGCATTTATGCTGTATCTTCATTTTTAATGGGTAGCGGTGATGTTTTCAGAGATTACGAAAATCCAGTAATAAAACTGGGAAAAACCAACCAGAACAAGTCATCAAAAACCGCAAAAGTTATTGAAAATATAAGGCGCTTTCAGATGTGGCGCGCCGGCGAACTGGATGCAGAAAACGAATGGGCCAGGTTCAGAAAATTTATTTATCCCAAAGCTTACTTACTGAGCAAATACGAACTTCATGAAATTTTCACCATGCAGAATAAAAATGAAGCACAAATAAGCTTTGGAATATCAAAAACCATGAATGCCTTAATATATCCGGAAGTGAAAGAAAAAAGGGAAACAAAAGATCAGGCAATGGTTTTTGACTTTGCAGATCCCTGTCCTCCATATTGCGACAAATCAAGCTTTTACAATTCTGAAAACGATGATTCTCAGTAAATTTTTCTGGGCTTTTATTTTTATTCCTTTTGTAGTTGGTTTTATTCAGTTTAAAAAACTAAATAAAAGTCACCGGTTTTTGTATGGTTTTATCTTAGTTGGAACGCTGTCGGAAATATCCAATAAAATAATTAAGGAATTTTTTGTAATCAAGAGCAATATGCCATTGGGCCATTTGTACATTTTAATATCCTTTATTTTTCTGGCGCTTTTTTACTTGTATGAACTTAAAAACTTAATAAATAAAAAAATAATAATATCGATAATAATACTTTATGAACTTTTCAGTCTATATAATGTAATTCGGTTTCAGAGCCACTTATTCTATCCAAGCGTTCCGGGAGCTTTAAGTGCTTTAATTTTAGTAACCTTTTCAGTCTTATTATTTGCCAATATCCTTCGTGAGAGTAAAATTCAGGTTCTTTCAGCTTCTTCCTTAATATGGATTAATTCTGCTGTATTGCTTTACTATGCCGGCAATTTCTTTTTTTACTCCCTATACAATTTTATTCTAAGCAATTCATACGAATTTTTAATCCAGATCATCGATTTCTTTCGGATTCTAAATGCCATTTTTTATATTTTAATTGCCATAGGCATATGGAAAGCCGGACAACATAAACATACCTGAATATTTCTATTTTAAAAAATATTCGTAGTCATTGAAGGTCTAATAAATTCTAAAAAATAATCATTTAAAAACCTCTTCCTCAGTCTGATATCCTTCAGAGATAACCGTTAATTTCAGGTTTTCACGATTTACAACCATCCCTTCGTGAAAAATTGCAGGAACAAGTTTCGCCCCGTTACTTATTGTTTGAAAAGTTTTTTCACATTCGCCTGTATTTCCGAAAGTAAATGCCAGTTCAGCGGCAGTTGAAGCCATTTTCTCAATAGGTTTGTAAACGGTACAGGTTTGATGCCCTGCCACTATTTCCTGTAAATTCCTCAAATCAGCATCCATTCCTGCAACCAAAATACTTTCTTCCTTTCCCTGTTCACGCAATGCCCTTATTACGCCAAATGCAATGGCATCATTTCCGGCAATAATTGCATCAACGTGATCTACTTCATCCAGTAATTTTTTGGTGTGGGAATAACCTTCCTCCTCCGACCAACTGTCAGTAAAAACATTGTAAACAATTTTTATATCGCCCCGCTCAACCAGCGGTTGCAAAACATTCATCTGCCCCAGGTATAAAAACTGGCTGTTATTGTCGGTGCTGGCACCACCAATTAGCGCATAATTACCTTCAGGTTTAATGGTGGTCAGGTATTCAGCCTGCAAACGCCCCACTTCAACATTATCGGTTGAAATATAAAAATCGAGTGGACAATTTTTAATCAACCGGTCATAAGAGATTACTTTAGCATTTTTAGCATGCGCATTTTCTACAATTTGGGCAGCAGAAAACTGGTCTACTGGAATAACAACTAATACGTCAACACCGTTGGCGAGCAGTTCATTTGCCTGATCAAGCTGCTTTTTTGCATCATTATCGGCAATACGAACTTCAACAGTACCTCCAAGCTCCTGAACTTTTTCAACGAAATAGTCCCGGTCATTTTCCCACCGTTCCTTGTCAAGGGCATGCATTAAAAAACCAATTTTTACGGAATCGTCTTTTTTACAACCACCAAACAAAAATATAGTGAGAAATAAAATTGAAAATAATTTAGTGAAATAATTCATAATTATGGTTTAAATATTGTTTTTAACCATTTACGGATTATTCATAAAAAGGATTTAATGAAATGCAAAAAATTATGACAAAAACATTCTTCAAACAAAAAAAAACACCCCAAACCTACCATTCCCAGTATTGTTCATAGAAAAATTAAAATCGGAGAATTTCTTCATAAAACTGCTGAACCGGTAAACCCATTACATTGTAAAATGACCCTTCTATATGTGTGATGCCAATAATTCCAATCCATTCCTGAATGCCATAAGCACCAGCTTTATCGAAAGGTTTACATGTGTTGATGTAATGCTGAATTTCTTTTTCTGTTAATTGTTTAAACTGAACGCTTGTTTCAGCATGAAATGAAGTTTGTTTATTGGCAGAAGACAAAGCTACTCCCGAAATTACCTGGTGCTCTTTTCCGCTTAGTTTTTGCAGCATTTCTGCAGCTTCGGCACTATTTACCGGTTTTCCCAAAACTTCACCATCAAGGTAAACAATGGTGTCTGCTGTAATGAGCAAATCATTTTTTTGGAGTTCCGTTAAAAATGGCCTCGACTTTAAGCGGGCAAGAAATTCCGGAATTTCATATTTCGACATTCCTTTCGGAAAATTTTCTTCCACTTCCTTCACTTTAACCGTAAACTCCATTCCCAGCAAATGCAAAAGTTCCTGCCTGCGTGGCGATTTTGAAGCCAGAATATAATTATAGTCAGGTAACCAATTCATTAAAAAGCGTTTTTAACCGTAATCTGCTCTGCAAACCATTTCTCCTGTGCGCGAAGGGTTTGCTCAATAACATCGCGTACACAACCTTCGCCACCTTTTCTGGGAGAAATATATTTTGAAATACTTTTTATATCAGAAACTGCATCAGCCGGGCAAACAGGAATTCCAACCATTTGCATCACTTGATAATCCACCAAATCGTCACCCATAAAAAGTACATTTTTTGCATCTGTCCCGGTTTTTCTGCAGAAATCTTCCAGACTTTCCACTTTATCCCAGGCATTTTCATAATAATATTTCACGCCCAAATGTTCATGACGAAGCCTGACCCGTTCCACAAAACCACCGGTTATAATGGCTACAGGAAATCCCTGGGATATGGCAATGCGAATGGCCAAACCATCCTTAACATTGGCAGTTCGCACTGGTTCACCTTTTTTATTGAGTGGCGAAGTATCTTTCGACAATACCCCGTCAACATCAAAAACAAAGGCTACTACATTTTTTAGTTCTTCTTTAAAAAATGACATGGTTTATCTGTTTTGATGGAATTTAAAAATAAGTTCTGAAATATTCTCGTATAATTCCTGGAACTCAGGGAATGATTCCAGCGCATCCAAATGTTTTGAAATCACGTTTTTGTCGAACCGAACGGCAGGCCCGGTTTGCGCTTCTGAAGGTTTCATTTCCTGAACTTTGAGGGCAGTTTCCAAAATTAATGGCTGAAGCACATCAAATGGAATTTGTTTCGATTTTAAAACTTCAGCTGCAATTGCATAAAAATGGTTTACAAAATTACATGCAAAAACAGCTGCAATATGTAAATTCAGTCGTTTTTCAGAATTTAAAACCGTAACCCGACCCGAAATTTTTTTGGCAATTTTAATCAACTTTTTTTCATTTTCAGCTGAATTTGCCTCAATAAAAACAGGTATTTCAGAAAAATCTACCTCTCTGCCTTTGGAAAAAGTCTGAAGCGGATAGAACACGCCAATATTTTTCGAATAGTTTTCAATGCAGGAAAGCGGCATGCTTCCTGAACAATGAACAAGCAGTTTATTATTAAATTTTACTTGCGGAAGAACTTCTTCAAACGCAGCATCTTTAAGGGCAATAAAATATCCATCGGTTTCACGAGAAATGTTACTGCAAGAAGTTGTGTAATTCGTCCGAAGTTTTTCAGCAAGCAATTTGGCTGAATTTTTTGAGCGGCTGTAAACCTGTTCAATCGTAAATCCATTTTTCTGAAATTCTGCTGATAACCGTGTTGCCAGATTTCCTGCCCCAATAAAAACGAAACGGTGGCTCATTCTTTTGAATTTAAATCATCAAAAATAACGAGCCACCGCTTATGTTCCAATTTATTTTCAGGCT
>JAZBNQ010000203.1:0-7040 GCA_036350775.1 Mariniphaga sp. | reverse complement strand
ATTGTGGAAAGCCTGAAATGGTGCGGCTTAAATCCCGACGAAGGTCCCGGAATGGGCGGTAAGTTTGGTCCCTACCGGCAAAGCGAACGCAAAGACTTGTATAAAAAATATGCCGACCAACTGGTAAAATCCGGCTGGGCTTATATCGCTTTCGATACACCTGAAGAGATTGAAAAACTTCGTGCAGAAGCTGAGTCCAGGAAAGAAACTTTTTCTTACGGAATTGGAACACGGGAAAAACTGAATAATTCAATACATCTTTCCGAAAAGGAAGTGCAGCAGAAAATGGCTGCCGGCGAACCGTATGTTGTACGCTTTAAAATGCCTGAAGACACTGATGTTACTGAAAACGATATCATCCGCGGAAACGTAACATTTAATACCACCAAAAGTCTCGACGATAAAGTGCTGTTTAAATCAGACGGCATGCCAACCTACCATTTGGCCAACGTGGTAGACGACCACCTGATGGAAATTACCCATGTTATCCGCGGCGAAGAGTGGTTATCGTCCATGCCGCTACATGTGTTGTTGTACAGCGCTTTGGGCTGGGAAAACACCAAACCGCAGTTTGCCCACCTGCCGCTCATTCTGAAACCGCAGGGAAAAGGAAAACTGAGCAAACGCGACGGCGATAAAATGGGTTTCCCGGTTTTTCCGCTGGAGTGGAAAGACCCGGCTACAAATGAAGTTTTCCGTGGTTACCGCGAAGACGGCTATTTCCCGGAAGCTTTTGTTAACTTACTGGCATTGCTGGGCTGGAATCCCGGAACGGAACAGGAATTCTTTTCGATGGAAGAATTGACGCAGCTTTTTAGCCTCGAACGGGTGGTGAAGTCAGGTTCACGTTTCGACCCCGAAAAAGCCAAATGGTTCAACCGGTATTATTTCCAGCAAAAAACAGAGGAAGAGTTGACCCAACTGTTCAAACCCGTTTTAAAAGAAAAAGGGATTTCTGCTTCAGATGAAAAAATTTCCCTGGTGGTTGCCGAAATTAAAGAACGCTGCGAATTTGTAAACGACCTTTGGGAACAGGGAAGCTACTTTTTTGAGGCCCCCGTTTCTTACGACGAAAAAACTGTAAAAAAACGCTGGAAAGACGACACACCGGAACAACTTGCTGCCATCACATCCCTTTTTAAATCGGTTGAAACATGGAAAGCCGAGGATATAAAAAGTGCCTTTTCAGATTTTATGAATGAAAAAGGCTGGGGTTTTGGTGCCATAATGAATCCGCTGCGCCTCTGTCTGGTGGGCGGCAACATGGGACCCGACTTGTTCAAAATTTGTGAAATACTGGGAAAAGAAGAAACGATTCAGCGCATAGAAACGGCTGTAAAAACTATTCAGGTTTAAATTGATTTTTAAGGCAATTCTCCCGATTTGCAGATCAATTGCCTTAAAATTATTTTGTAAAACGAACTGTCAATCCTGATATCAACCAAAGCTATAAGGAGAAGCGCAATAACATTATTTCACTGCTACCGTTTTCACATTTACAAATTCTTTAATGCCGTGGGATGAAAGTTCGCGGCCAAAACCGCTTTCCTTAATTCCGCCAAACGGCAAACGCGGATCTGATTTTACAAAGTCGTTAACAAAACAACATCCTGCATTTAGCTGCGCTTCGGCAATGCGTTCCCCTCGTTTTACATTTTTGGTAAATACGGCGGCACCCAATCCAAATGCAGTATCGTTGGCTACACGAATCGCTTCTTTTTCATCTTTTACCCGGATAACCGATGCCACCGGACCAAACAATTCCTCATCGTAGGCGGGCATGCCGGGTTTTACATTTTCCAACACAGTGGGTGGATAATAAGCTCCTTTCCTGTCGGGTTTTTCACCCCCAATAACAATTTCAGCACCCTTTTCCACAGAGCCGGTCACTTGCTGGTGAAGATCATCGCGCAAATCCATTCGTGCAAGTGGTCCCATGGTGGTTTCAGTTTCGCACGGATCACCAAATTGTGCTCTCATCATTTCATGGGTAAAATTTTCAAGAAATTCATAGTAAACCTTTTCAACCACAATAAACCGTTTGGCGCCAATGCAACTTTGTCCTGCATTGAGCAGCCTGCCGGCAGCACATATTTTTGCAGCAGATGCCAAATCGGCATCTTCCAGAATCAGGTAGGGATCGCTGCCACCCAGTTCCAGCACACATTTTTTCAAAACACTTCCGGCAATGGATGCCACACTTTTTCCGGCAGGAGTGCTTCCGGTAAGGCTCACTCCTTTTACCGCCGGGTGTTTAATAACCGACTCTACCATGTCGCTGCTGATGAGCAAAGAACGAATGGCATTTTCAGGAAAACCGGCCTCACGGAATAGATCTTCAATGGCCATGGCACATCCGGGCACATTACTGGCATGTTTCAGAACGGCAGTATTTCCGGCCATTAGTGTAGGAGCGGCAAAACGGAAAACCTGCCAAAACGGAAAATTCCAGGGCATGACAGCCAGGATGGTTCCCAAAGGCTTGTAACTGACAAACGATTTTGAAAAGTCGGTAACAATGTTTTCGTTTTCAAGAAAATTTTCAGCATTTTCAGCATAATAATCGCACACCCAGGCACATTTTTCAATTTCGGATATTCCTTCGCGCATTACTTTTCCCATTTCCAGTGCCATTAAACGGGCCAGTTCTTCTTTTTTGGTTTTTAGCAGAAGGGCCAGGTTTTGCATTAACAGGCTTCGCTGTAAAAAAGATGTTTTTTCCCACTGGTGCCAGCATTTATCTACTGAATTTACAATCTTCTCAATCCCTTTTGCTGTGTGCATCTCATACTTCTGATTGATTTCCCCGGTGGCAGGGTTTACCGATTTCATCATAATTGTTTAAATTGGTTTCCAAATTTAATGTTTAAAATTATTACGAAAAAAATGAAACCGGGTTTTGAAAAAGGGGTTTAATTCATAGGAACTTCAATGGCCAGTAAACTGGTTGGTTCTTTGAACTGAATTTTTAAAGGTTCGCTAAACTGCCAGAATCCGGCAGCATCGCGTTTTCCGAGCTCTATTCCTTCAATTGTCACTGCACCTTCGATAACCATAAAATATACACCACTGCCGGCGAATTTTAACTGGTAGGTGGTTTGGAAATCATGGCCTGCATCGATGGCTGAAATAAAAGCATTCTGATGAATCATGAGCGAACCCTGTTTCCCGTCAGGCGAAACCAGCAGCTGCCATTTTTCCTTCCGGTCATCCGATGAAAATTTCTTTTGATCGTAACGGGGAGTGTGCCCGTTTTTATCGGTGAAAATCCAAATCTGAAAAAGATTGACCGGTTCAGTATCGGAAGCATTGTGTTCAGAATGGTAAACACCAGTTCCGGCTGACATCACCTGCACCTCGCCAGTTGTTATAACCGCTTCATTTCCCATATTATCGGCATGTTTTAATGCACCTGCAAGCGGAATGGTAATAATTTCCATGTCCTGGTGCGGATGCATTCCAAAGCCTCTTGACGGCGCCACAATATCGTCGTTCAGCACCCTGAGTTTACCAAAATGCATCTTATTCCGGTTTTGGTAATTGCCAAAACTAAACGAGTGAGTGGCCTTCAGCCAGCCATGATCTACATGTCCGCGTTCTGAAGTTTTGTGTACAATTTTTTCCATAATCAATTCATTTAAAGAAAAAACCCCGGATTTCTCCAGGGTATTTTCATGTTCTATAGTCTAAAAAAATCATTTCAATTCCAAAAGTGCTGTTCCGTCTGATTCAGATGCAACAATATTGAAATCAAGTGTAAATGTGTCATAAATGAGGTTATCGCCCAGGTCGGAAAAAAATTTGCCCGACCTGAATTTAATGTCGTATAAAGTGCGGTCAACTTCCATTTTGCCATTGGCTTTTAGATTATTGCCTGAAAGATTTACTTCAGCATCGAAGGTAACCGGATGTGTAATTCCTTTAATGGTTAAATCACCGGTAAATGAATGTGTATTTCCCACTTTGTGTTTTACTTCTTTAATGGCCAAAGTTGATACCGGGTGCTTGTCAACCGAAAAGAAATCATCCGATTTCAGGTGACCAACCAGTCTTCCATTCATTGATTCATTGGTAATGTCTTCATTAACAATAGTAGTCATGTCCATCTGAAAGATTCCCGACATAATTTTGTTGTTGGCAACTTCAAGGTTACCACTTTTTAAATCAATGGTGCCGTAATGTTCTCCTGTTACTTTTTTCCCGTTCCACTTCACCGTGCTGTTCGCTTTGTCCAGTTTATAGTCGGCTGCCAGCACTTGCATGGCAAACACTGCAACCAGCATAATCGTTCCCGTTAGTTTTCCAATTGTTTTCATTGTTTTAAAATTTTTGTTCATGTTTTTATTTTTAACTTCAAACATTAAAGACAAAAAAGTCTTTAATTTGTTCAAAGCACAAAAAAAAGCAACGGAAATTGTTGCTTTTGCAAAAACCAAAACATTTTAATCTATTCCACTATTCTAATTTCACTTTCCATTTCCATGGCTTTTTTGTAAACGGCTGTTACTCCACAGTATTTTTCTTCGGAGAGTTTCACCGCTTTTTCCAGTTTATCTTTAGGCAAATCTTTCCCTTTAAACTGGTAAATCACTTTCATTTTGCTGTAATGTTTCGGGTGTTCGTCGGTGACATCGGCTTCCACAATCACATGAAAAGCTTCGGGTTCCACTTTCATCTTTTTCAGAATCATAATTACATCCACTCCTGTGCAGCCAGCCAGTGCTGTCAGCATTAATTTTTTTGGCCGGGGTCCTAAATCGCTTCCACCAGCCTCTTTTGTGGCATCAATTACAACCTTATGCCCATCCATATCGGTTTCAAAAGCCACTTTATCGGTCCAGGCCAAATCTACTACATGTTTCATATTCAATTTCTTTTAATTGTTATTCCGTTATTTTATTCAGCAAATATACGACATACAACTATCTATATAAATAGTTTTTCAAATATTCCCCGAAATTGTATCTTTAGGGTCTTTAACAAACTGAAAGGCACTGCCTGCGGGCAGAAAACAGGCGAATAACTTTAACAATCAGCGAAAATGAGAAGTATTATTAAAAGGCCGACCGAGGAAGAAACCGATTTGAGTGGATTTCAGTTATTTAAGAAACTGGACGAGGAGGAATTTAACCGTTTGAATTACGAAAAAACCTGTTCGCTTTATAAAAAAGGTACAGTAATTTACCGCGAAGGAAGCAGGCTAACCGGCTTTTTTTGTGTCACCCGCGGCATTGTAAAGATTTTTAAAACGGGGATCGACGGGAAAGAACAGATCATCCGGTTTGCCAAACGCGGCGAAATTATTGCCTACCGTTCGCTGCTGAGCCAGGAGTTGGCCTGCACCACTGCAAAAGTAATTGATGAAGCGGTTTTGTGCCACATTCCTTACCAAACGCTGCTTTTTCTGATTAAAAACAACTGGCAGTTTTCGCACCACATGTTGCAGATCGTTTGCCGCGAACTGCGCGAAGCCAATGATTATATTACCGACATTGCACAAAAAACCGTTCGCGAACGACTGGCCGAAGTTTTGTTGCTGCTGAAAGAAAATTTCGAACTGGACAACCAAAATACACTGCAAATTTCCCTCACACGCGAAGAACTGGCCAACATGGTTGGAACAGCAACCGAATCGGTTATCCGGTTGCTTTCGGAATTCAAGCAGGATAAAATGATTGAATTGCAGGGCCGCAAAATCAAATTTCTGGATACACCGGGATTGCGTCGCGTTGCCAACATTTAATCTTCATGCAGGAACGTCATCAGGATAAAAAACGGTACTTTAACGAACAGGCACGTACCACTCAAAAACATGTGATTCCTTACCTCGCCGGATTAGTTGAAATCGGGCCTGAAACTGAAGTTCTTGAAATAGGTTGTGCCGAAGCCGGAAACCTGAAACCTTTTCTGGATTTGGGTTGCAAAACCACGGGTGTGGATATTTCGTGCGGTCGGATTGAACTGGCCATGGAATTTTTTGCAGAACACCCAAAAAAAGAAAACCTTGAGCTGATTTGCGAGGACATTTACAAAGCGGATTTAAAAGGCAAAACGTATGACCTGATAATGATGCGCGATGTGATTGAACACATTCCAAATCAGGAAAAATTTATGGGTTACGTGAAAAAATTCCTGAAACCGAATGGGAAGTTTTTCCTTGGATTTCCACCGTGGCAAAATCCGTTTGGCGGGCACCAGCAAATTTGCAGCAACAAAATTTTGTCAAAATTACCTTATTTTCATTTGCTGCCCGGGTCTGTTTATAAACTGATACTAAAAACATTCGAAAAAAATAAAGCACGGGTGGAAGGTTTGATGGAAATCAAAGAAACCGGAATTTCCATTGACCGTTTTGAACGAATTCTGAAAAAAGAAAATTACACCATTAAAAAACGGACATTCTTTTTTATCAACCCAAATTATGAAACCAAATTCGGATTAAAGCCACGCCAGCAGGTCAAATTAATTTCTGCCATTCCGTGGATTCGGAATTTTTTTACTACCGCAGCATATTATGTGGTTTCGAAGTAAAATCTACCTGCTAATCAAATCTTCAGAATTCCGCTTATTTTAAAAAATGAAAAGGTTAACGTGGCCTGATTTGTTGATAACTATCGGGAATTTTTATATCAATCGAATCTATGTTTTCAGTTGAAAAACCGTTCAGTTTAATTTTCAACTCTGTTGTTTCGTCTGGAGATACCATTTTCAGGTCGATGGAACCCGGGTAATCTTTATTTTCAACACGTTCAAAATCACTGAAATTTACTTCCAGTTTCCAATCATTGTGCGGATTGTCGAAAACCAGTTTCTCGAGTAAAAAACTACGTGGATTAAAATACATGGTTCGAAAAATATCGCTTTCACTTGTTGGGGAAGGTTTGGAGGACGGCAGTCCGCGTCCTGTGAAAAAATCTTTTAACCCTCCGGATTTTATATTTTTTGTATTATTTGCCGTTTGCAAAACATATTTTCCATCCTCAACAAAAGAATTAAAATTTGAGCTGTTGTTTTGGGAATAAGAATAAACGGCCTGATTT
>JAZBNQ010000202.1:0-21144 GCA_036350775.1 Mariniphaga sp. | reverse complement strand
TGGATATGGTGTTATTGGCAGCGCTATGTCAGGTACAGGGAAACCTATTGGCATCAGGGGTTATGTAATGTCTTCATTAGGATATTCGGGGTATTTTAATGGAGGAAGATTTCATGTTTCAGGAAGAGTTGGTATCGGAGAATATGAGCCCCAGGCAGGATTGCACCTGAAAGGAGCCAGCTTCCCGAACAGTTTTATGTATATTCAATCAGATGCCGGACAGGATGCCGGAATCCGGTTTTATGAAGGAACAACTGTAAAGTGGCATATCTTTAATAATTCTGCACTGGCCGGACTTCAGATTTACAACAATTCGGGGAATAACGCTATCTTCTGCAAACAATCCAATTCATTTGTTGGACTTGGCACCACCAGCCCCATTCAGAAGTTGCATGTGGTGGGCCAGGCTTGTAAAACCGAAGGCGGGACAGCCTGGGCTGTCTCTTCCGATTTGCGGCTGAAAACCGTGTTGGGTGATTACCAAAAAGGATTGAATGAAATCATTGCTTTACAGCCGGTCCGGTTTAGGTACCTTGAGAACAACCCACGGCATCTTTCCTCTGACATCGAACAGGTGGGCTTTGTGGCGCAGGATGTTCAGGAAATTTTCCCTGAGGCTGTTTCGGAAGCAGAAGACGGTTACCTCGATTTTAATATCCACGCCATCAATATTGCCCTGGTGAATGCCATTAAAGAATTGAAAGCCGAAAATGACAGGCTGAAAACTGAAAACAGGGAACAAAATTCCCGTATTGAAAGACTGGAAAGTCTCTTTTCAGCACATGCACAAAGTGAAGAATAAAAACGCAAAACAAAATCATAATGAAACCAACTTTAGTTTTTCTTATACTGCTTTTTGTAGCAACTGCAACAATTGCCCAACAGGTAGTTGCAAGTTCCGGAAACTCCGGAAGTGCCGCCGGTTACAAGGTGGATTGGACCCTGGGCGAACCGGTAATTGAAACCATTTCAAGTTCAGGCAACATACTTACGCAGGGCATGCACCAGACCAAACTTCTGGTAACGGCCATCAGCGAAATGGAATTTCCCGGGCTGGAAGTGAAAGTATATCCCAATCCCACCGGCAGGTTTCTTAAAATAGAAGTCACCCAGACAGGGAATGAACAGTTTTTTTATGAAATTTCCGACATCACAGGTCGTAAATCGGTTCTGAAAAAATTGCAGGGCAATACTGAAGAAATAGATATGGGCAGTTATGTTTCGGGCATTTATTTCCTGGATGTATTATCGCAAAACCATAAAAATGTAAAAGTTTTTAAAATCATAAAAAATTAGACCGTTAAATTATTTCCCCTCAAAATTGTTTTAATGAGAAAAAATTTGGTTAGATACATTTATAAATACGGTCAGGTAAATCCGGTATGCGAGGATGATAAAAATGTTCTCCTGATTTTATTTTCATGCATTTTTCTGAATAAACCTTATCTTTGTAAAAATTGGAAACAAATATGATTGGGAGATTTTTTCATACACCACCTACTAAAAAGTTTCAAATCACTCCGCGTTTTTATGATCCCGATAAGGATGAACGGGATGAACGGGAACGCAGAATAAAGGAGGAATTGGGGATTGTGGACGAAAAAAAGCCGGATAGCAACAAACCTTTTCGGCCCAACATTAAAGGGCAGTTCAGACAGGCACAGGAAGGTTTCTCCAAATCTTCTGAAAAAGCCCGCAAGGCAAGTAATACCCGGCTTATCATTTTAATACTGATACTGACCCTTATTTTTTACCTGTTTTTTTATTCTGATTTTACGTTTTAGTGAGCGATATTATTCAATTATTACCCGACTCGGTGGCCAACCAGATTGCTGCCGGTGAAGTGATTCAGCGACCGGCCTCGGTAGTGAAAGAGTTGGTGGAAAATGCACTGGATTCCGGAGCCGACGAAGTAATCATTCATATTAAAGATGCGGGGAAAACCCTGGTAAAAATTACCGACAACGGATGCGGCATGTCACCTACTGATGCCCGCATGGCTTTTGAACGGCACGCCACCTCAAAAATTAATTCGGCCAACGATTTGTTTTGTATTCGTACAATGGGTTTCCGGGGCGAGGCGCTGGCTTCCATTGCTGCCATTGCCGATGTGGAACTGCGGACCAAACGTATGGAAGACGAGGTGGGCACATTAATTCACATTATTGGTTCGGAAGTGAAAACTCAGGAGCCCGTGGCTTGTTCAAACGGAACAACCATTACGGTAAAAAACCTGTTTTATAATGTTCCTGCACGCCGTAAGTTCCTCAAAGCAAACACGACCGAGCTAAAACATATAATCAGTGAAATTCAACGGGTTGCACTGCCCAATCCCGAAATCAGATTTTCATTATTTCACAACAATTCTTCGCTTTACGAATTGGGAAAAAGCAATTTACGGCGCCGTATTGTTGATGTTTTCGGGAAAGGCATAAATCAGAGCCTGGTGCCGGTTGAAGAAGAAACCAGCCTTGTGAATATTACGGGTTATGTTGGCCAGCCTAAATATGCCCGCAAAACCATGGGCGAGCAGTTTTTTTTCGTGAATAAACGTTACATGCGGCATCCCTGGTTCCATAAAGCGATTATGCAGGCATACGAAAAATTGCTCCAACCCGACGCTTTTCCTTCTTATTTCCTTTTTCTGGAAATTGATCCGGCAGCCATTGATATCAATGTGCATCCTACCAAAACCGAAATAAAGTTTGAGGATGACCGGGCCATTTGGCAGGTTATTTTTGCAGCAGTGCGTGAATCGCTGGGAAGACACAATGTGGTACCTTCCATCGATTTCGACCAGAGCGGAAGCATTGATATTCCGATAAGAAATAAAGAAACCGCAGAAATTCATTACCCGGAGATTAAAGTGAATCCGGATTATAATCCGTTTGAAACCGAGAAAACTCCATCATTTAAACTGCCCAAAACTTCAAAAGCTGAAAAGAGCAATTTAACCCGATGGGAAGATTTGTACCAGGGCACTCAATTGATTTTAAGGTCAGAAGACGAAACTTTTTCTGCTCCGGGTTTCCCAGAATCAGCCAAATCATCTGATGGATTTTCCCGAAAAAAAATATTACAGTTAAAACAGAAATACATTTTATCGCCTGTAAAATCAGGGCTGATGGTAATTGACCAAAAACGGGCACATGAACGAATTCTGTTTGAACAGTTTATGGTGGTGCTCAAATCAGACTCAGTAGCAAGCCAACAGCAGCTTTTCCCTCAAACTTTAGAGCTGGAAGCCAGCGATGCTGAATTGTTGAAAAATATTCTTTCTGATCTACATGCACTGGGTTTCGATATCCGGGAGTTTGGAAAAAATACTTTTATCATCAACGGAACTCCCGGAGTTTTGGATGTTTCTTCACCAGAAATTATTGTGGAAAAACTTTTAGAGGAGTATAAAAATTCGCCGGTGGATGCCAAATCCAAAGCCAAAGAGCAGGTGGCTATCTCACTGGCAAAAGCTTCCGCACTCGACTATGGCACCGAGTTGAAACAAGAAGAGATTGATCATTTAATTGATAACCTGTTTGCCTGTTCAACACCCAATTACTCGCCTGAAGGGAAAAAAGTGCTCACCATAATTTCGCTTGAAGACATCGAAAAATCTTTTAATAAATGACAATATGTCGTTATATTGGCGTTTTAAATATTTGGTCTGGCATTTGCCACCTGAGCAATTAAATTTTTAAATATGAATTATCGTCCTGTAATGAACGCGATTCCCCCGGTTGTTAAGAACCTGATTATAATTAATGTGCTTCTTCTGCTGGCTACCTGGGTTATGCAGAGCCGGGGAATTGATTTGGTAGAATACCTGGGCATGCACTACCCGGGCTCCGAAAAATTTATGATGCACCAAATTGTAACCCACATGTTTATGCATGGGGGTTTGATGCACCTCTTTTTTAACATGTTTGCCCTCTGGATGTTTGGACGTGTTCTTGAAAATGTTTGGGGATCGCGCCGGTTTCTGATTTACTATTTTGTGACCGGGTTGGGGGCTGTTGCCCTTCACATGTTTGTAAATTACCTCGAAATTTCTTCCATGCAAAATGCTATTGAGGCTTTCCGAAACACTCCGTCACCTGAACTGCTCGACCAGTTTGTCAGCAAGCATTTGTCTAATGCTTCGGTACAGGTGCGCGATTTCATAAATACCTGGTATGACGATGCAGCAAATTCTGCTTATTCTGCTGAAGGTTTGAGTCTGATGGAACGCATTCTGCAACTTAAAATGGATATTCCCACGGTAGGTGCATCGGGCGCTGTGTTTGGTGTGCTGCTGGCATTTGGTGTGCTTTTCCCCAACACTCAGCTGATGTTACTTTTTCCGCCCATTCCCATCAAAGCCAAATATTTTGTTATTGCTTACGGTTTAATTGAACTGTATTTAGGCTTCTCCCGTCCAGGAAGCAATGTGGCACATTTTGCCCATTTAGGGGGTATGCTTTTTGGTTATTTGCTCATTAAGTACTGGAACAAAAACACCAAACATTTTTATTAGCGCAATTAGTGAGATATGAATATTGAGATTTGGATTTGAATATTGAAATTTTAAAAAGGTGGATATTTGGGCCGACATAAAACGAACGTTTAAACAGGGTTCTGCTTTAACCCGGCTGATATATATTAATCTCGGGGTATTCTTATTGATAAAACTGCTGGGGGTAATTTTTTACCTGGCAGGTATTCCATTTTCCCTTGTAGAATGGCTTTCCGTTCCTTCAAATCCAGCATTGTTGCTTCAACGATTTTGGACTCCCGTATCCTACATGTTCTTGCATGCCGGATTTCTGCATTTGCTGTTTAACATTTTGGGATTGTATTGGTTTGGTAAACTTTTTTTGTATCATTTTGAGGGGGATAAACTGTTGAGTGTTTACCTGCTGGGCGGACTGTCCGGCGCGTTGGTGTATGTGCTGGCATTCAACATTTTTCCGGTATTTGCGTCGGTGAATGCCATTTTGCTGGGGGCATCTGCATCGGTTTTTGCTATTCTGGTAGCCATTGCTGTTTACGATCCACAGCGCGAAATACATCTCTTTTTTATCGGGCGTTTTCCGCTAAAATACATTGCTGCATTTTATGTGATACTATCCATTATCGGGATTTCTGCATCCAATCCGGGCGGGAACCTGGCCCATTTGGGAGGGGTCGCCTGGGGATGGTTTTATATTTCACAATTACGCAAGGGAAAAGACTGGGGGTCTGGTTTGGTGGCTTTCATCGACAAAGTTGGTGACTGGTTTAAACCTAAAGAGCGCATGAAAGTTACTTTTAAACAGCAAACACCACCCCGCGATGATTATGAATACAAACGCCAGCAAAACATTCAGCAGGAAGAAATCAACCGTATTCTGGATAAAATTGCCAAATCGGGGTACGAAAGTCTCACAAAAAAAGAGAAGGAGATTCTTTTCAAACAAGGGAAATAGCAAATTTTTCAGTTCCGGGTAACTTTTATTGCTATTAACCTTCAAGCATTTTCATTAAACTTTAAAATGAGGCTAAAACAGGTGCCTGATTCCATCCAACGAATAGACAGGCCTTAAAATAATTTATCTGATTTGGAAATTTGTAAGGGAATCTTCAATACTGACAAAGAGAGATTAAAAAAATTGGGAAAATTTGAATTACCTGTTGTGCAAATCGTTCTTGAATGAAGTTCTTACACAACGAAAACCGACATAAGATTTTGCGGTGTCCTGATATTCAAAAGTGCGGGTTGATGTACGAATAAAATATGAAATATCTTTCCATGAACCCCCCCGGATAACTTTGCGCTTCATCACTGGAGGATCGTCGGGTTTTGCATCGTATTCCAGTTCGGGATTTAAATCATTAACAATATCGTAAGCTGCCTCATAGTATGCACTGTTTGTCCATTCGGCCACATTTCCGGCCATGTCGTATAATCCGTAGTTGTTTGGATCGAATTGGCCTGTTTTCATGGCAATTGTTGTTGAGGGACTGTCGGAAACATAATTTCCGCGCAGGGGTTTAAAATTGGCTACAAAACAACCCTGTTCACTCCTGGTGTAGTAGCTTCCCCATGGATAAACAGTGCCGTTTAATCCTCCGCGGGCGGCCAGTTCCCATTCGGTTTCGGTTGGAAGACGGTAATCGTGGGCCGGAGCTTCTCTCAGCCTGCTCGAAAAATCTTCCTGAATTTTGGTGCGCCAGTTGCAAAATGCACGCGCCTGCTTCCATGTAACACCAATTACCGGGTAGTCATCGAAAGCTACGTGAGAAAAATATTTTAAAGTAAATGGTTCGTTGTAGGTGTAAGTGAAATCCCTAATCCAGCTTAATGTATCGGGATAAACCGGAACCATTTCCCGCATTAAAAAATCACTTCTGTTTGAAACAGGAATAATTTCTCCCTGCTGGTTAACCACTGAACCCTCATATCGTTTTAAATCAAAATTATAACTGTTTTTTCGTTGAGCTGCCTGTTTGTAGTCTACCCAGTAATATTCGTAGATAAGCTTTCGGCTGTCTATTTCTTTATGGAACACTAAGCGTTCTTCATCAGGAATATAAAGTTCATCCATGGCCATTCGGTAGTCTGGATCACGCCAGTCAATTTTTTCTTGCCAGTTAATAATTGGTTCATCCAGTGGAACGCCATTTCTGTTTTCGGTAATTAAATATTCCGGATAAGTTTGCCCAAGTAGTTTACGGGCAATAGAATCGCGCACCCAGTAAACAAACTGCCGGTATTCATTATTGGTAATTTCGGTATCATCCATCCAAAATGATTCAACAGAAACTCTTCGCGATTTTTCACCGAAGGTTTTTACTTCGTCATCAGAAGGGCCTATTACATAAGAGCCACGTGGAATATGTACCATACCGAATGGCGAAGGTTCAAACCAGTCATTCGATTTTCGTTCGCCTCCTGGAAGAAATTGTACAATTTCGTTTTTACACGAATGGGAAAGCAACCCTGCCACCAGAATTATATAAATTGTTGCTTTTCTCATTCTTAATTCGAACTGTTTTAGAAGTTTCTTGAAAATATTCTGAATAAAATTAAAAAATGGGGATGTTCAAATTTTCATTCGGAACATCCCCATACGTTAGATTTCGTATGTTTTAATATTCCCAAAGATTTTGTTCAAAATCGAAGATTTCATTTTCAATTCGTTTTGATTCAAGCATAGCATTTTTCCCACTCAAATAAGCACTTATATCGCGATTATTGTAAACATTCGATTCTTTTACCACATAACTGTTGAAAAACCTTTTAATGAACAAGTCGTCAAACGACATGGATTGTGCCTGGTTGTATGGATTTAAAACCAGGTTTGTAGCCAATAGTTCACGTACTTCGGGATAATAAACCCAGAATACTTTTTGCCGCTGCACCTGGTTTGTTTCATCAATATCACGAACAAACTCCCTGATGGGGCAAATACCAACAATTCTCACATTGAGAGATGATGCCTGCTTATCGAAATACCATTCTTCTTTTACCATGTATTGTTTGATTTCACCGGGCCTTATTTCTCCCTGAATGGTAACTGTTTTGCGTTCGCCGGTATCGAAATCGATGGTTTCTTCAGTTGACTCTTCTGCGCCAAACGCTTCCTGTACCTGTTCGTAAGTCATGGGCACTTTAAAATCGTCGTCCAGCCGGGCGTCATAAGGTGTAATCTGACCATTTTGGATACCTTCAAGAAGTAGATTTATCAAATTTATCCTGCCATCAATTTCGGTTGTCGGATAATACAGTGGAAGGTTCATTTTTTCCCTGAGATCAATAATCCGCCAGATTTGTTTCGACCAGAAAACATCTGCTTCCCTTACTGTAGGTAACGGCATAGGTTTTTTCTGAGACATGTCGGATTTTGGATAAGCTCCGTTAACAATTTGCGCATCTGTAATTTTTCCCGCCAGGGAAATTACGATAACCAGAATTCCTATTTTAGCAATTAACTTCCTCATCTTTATTGTATTTTAAATGGAATTGGATCCAGATCGCGGGTAGTGCCATCGTCACCAACTGCCCTAATGTTTGAAATATAAATTATACTGTTTGGATTGAGTCTTCTGAACTGGTCTTTTTGTTCTTCTGTAAATCGGTTTGAGTTACTTTCAAAAAAGTTAACATAACCGCCTGCAGCTGAAATTTCAACCCTGAATTGTGTAACTGTGTACCTGAAATCGAAATCAAAATCTTCGAGTACTGCCATTACCCCATCTTCTACCAAAAGACGTTCTCTCCGAATATTCCCCCCTGCTTGTCCTGCAACCTGTGCAACAGGGTCGGGAACTCTTTTTACCCGCCAGTTTGATGTACCCAGTAATCGTTTTTCTCCACCAATATTTGCATGAACTGAAACGGTTGTTCTACGACCAAGTTCATCCAGTTCATTGGGATTAATAATGAAGGCATTGCCTCTTTTTTGAACTGTTCCGTTGGTCATGGTAACTTCAAGGTTTTCTTGCGGAATTCCACCGCCACTAACATCGAACGGATTGTCCAATCCCCGGTAAAAAACGTTCATGTTGGTTGCCGACATGGTAACACTTGGTTGGGTAACCTGGTATTCTTGTTTGAATGGATAATTTTTAATTATTCCGGCGGGTGTTTTATACCTAATCAGGCCACTCCAACTGAATACTCCGGGTTCAGTTGTTTTAATTCTGTAGGTTGCTTTTCCATCCTGCACGGGGACCGATCGGTTGTTAATTATTATTTCCGGTTGCTGTGTAGTGTCTTCAGCAGCCAAAAAAACTTCTGCCACATATTCCTCTCCCTGCAAAATCATACTTGAATTCGGAATTACCCGAGCACCCAATTTGTTGAATAAAAATGAACCGGCATCAATTTGAGAAAACAAATAGTTGATGAGATTTGCTTCTGAATTTTTAACGTCGATTTGAATTTTGGATAAAAGGGTTAATACAGCAACAAGCGGTTTATCAATAAAACGCTCGGTTTCCCATGATTTATTTTCTCCACCTTCTTTTAAATCAACTGGTGGATCTGAAGTATCAAGAGCACTTAATATGGTATTTATTAAATCTTCGTCAGAATCGTCAATGAGTGAGATAAGCGAGGAACGGTAATTTTCAATTTCCTCTTTTAACTCAGTAGCTTTTTTCTGGGTAATCATAAATTCTGAAGGGACATTCAGATCGTCAGGTTTTGAAATTTTAAGTGTATCACCTTCATTGGTAGCCAGAAAAAATTCATCGGAACCAAGCGGATCATCACTGGTAACTGGTGTTGCACCTGAACGAAGAACCATTTCTTTTTTAACGGTTCCAATATAAGCAATTAAGCTGTCGGTTTTTGTTTTAACGATGTCTGCTTTTTCTTTCCATTCTCTCACTCTCGTTTCGTTTTCAGCATAAGCCTGATCGAAGCGGGCATACACCTGTGCATTTTTCATGTCCACTGTCTCAAGGGTTTGAAGCAGGCTGATGTCCACAACCTTAAAAGCTTCAAGTACCTCAGCCGCAACGTTTAAAGCAAGCATTGCGGTGAGTACAATGTACATCATGTTTATCATTTTTTGCCGCGGTGATTCCGGGCAATTCTTTGCACCCATAATTCAGTTACTTCAAATTATTACTTTTTGTAACTCAGTGCACCCAACATGTTTCCATAAATGGTATTGAGTGCTTCCAAATGTTTGTTCAACTGTTCAGCGTTTTCTTTATATTTCTGCAATTCAGAAACCGAAGAGGCCAGTATTTCATTCATTTGTGAAATATCCTTGCTGAATTTATGGCTGGCTTCAAATTGCGATTTGGTTCCTTTAAGCTGTGTTTCAAAACTTTCGTTCAGTGCATGAACATTCTGGTTCAGCTTTTCAAGATTCTGAGAGTAAACTTTGGAATTTTCACCAATATTTTTCAGTTCAGAAGTAAATGAACCAGATGCGCCATTAATGGTTTCCGAAAGTTTGATCCCGGTTTCTTTCAGTTTTATTGAAAAATCTTCGCTGCTATGATGCAACCTTTCGATGGCAGTCTTTCCAGTCTCACTAAGCTGTTTTGAAGCAGTTGAATAAGAATGAATAAGTTTTTCAACCGATGCATTTACCGATTCGTTTGCCCGTTGGTTAATTTCAGCAAACGAATTCATTGATTCAGAAGCTGAACTCAGGTTTTTAACATACATGTCAGTGGCGAGCGTTGCCGTTGAAATATCACTGATACCGCGGGCTGCGCTGGTTAAATCGGTAAGGCTTTTGCCTACCTTGTCTAATAACTCGGGCGAAATTTCGGAAGATGAAAACAATTGGTCGAACCCATTCTTTCCTTTTCGGTTATATTCTTCCAGTTCCATCATTTCGTAGTCGTCACGCAATTCAGGATATACTTTTGACCACTCGGGCATTTCGAGTGGCGGTTCAAAAGCCGACAAAAAGAAAATGAAAGCTTCTGTCATCAAACCAATGGTAAGAAGAAGTCCAGAATACTGCCAGTGCTGGAGTTTGAACAATGCCCCGATCATAACAACTGAGGCACCCCAACCATAAACATAACCCATAAATGTTTTCCAGCGCTTTGTTTTAAATAATTCTCCGATGTTCATTTTATAGCGGTGTAAAGATTAGTACAATATTAATTAAATTCTTCACCAAAAGTTGATCTGACACAGCGAAATCCAATAAATGACTTGGTTGAATCCTGGTATTCAAAACTACGTGTTGAAACCTGGGTAAAATATGCAATGTCTTTCCATGAACCTCCTCTAACAACTTTACGTTTCATAACAGGAGGATCATCTGGTCTGGCATTGTAGGTAAAAGTTGGATTTAAATCGCTGAAATAGCTGTACCCGGCTTCATCGTAAGCTGTTTCTGTCCATTCAGCAACATTCCCAGACATGTCGTAAATTCCATATTCATTGGGTTCGTAACTGCCCACTTTCATAGAAGAAATTCCGCCATCTTCTACATAATTACCACGCAGCGGTTTGAAGTTGGCCAGGAAAACTCCGTCTTCATCGCGGGTGTAATATCCACCCCATGGGTACATGGAAAAGTCTTTGCCTCCGCGTGCGGCATATTCCCACTCAACTTCGGTTGGCAGGCGATAAGCCTGAAGCGTAGGTTGTCTTTTGGTAGTAAGGTAATCGGATTGGATTTTTGTGCGCCAGTTGCAAAATGCCAGCGCCTGTTTCCAGGTGACCCCCACCACCGGATATTCATCGAATCCGGGATGCCAGAAATACCGTGTTGCCCAGGGTTCGTTATATGAATAGGTGAAGTCCCTTATCCAGGTAAGCGTATCAGGATAAACCTGAACCTGATCATTCATAATAAATGCAGACCGGTTATCAATGGGCCTTAATTCGCCCTGACTGTCGTACACATTTCCTTCGTAACGCTGTGTTTCGAAGTTGTAACTGTTCGACCGTTTGGCAGCCTGTTGCAAATCAATCCACCAATATTCGTAAACAAGTTTTCGGGTGTCGATTTCTTTTTTGCCGAAAAAACGTTCATTTTCGGGCACGAACAAGTCTTCCATGGCCATCTGGTAATCCGGGTCACTCCAGTCAATTTTTTCGCGCCAGTTAATTCTAGGTGGATCGATCGGAGTTCCATTTCTGTCTTCGGTTATCAGAAACTCGGGGTACTGGTCTCCCAACATTCTGCGTGCTGTTGAATCTTTGACCCAGTTTACAAACTGACGGTATTCGTTGTTGGTAATTTCGGTGTCATCCATCCAAAACGCTTCCTGAGAAACAGTTTTGGTTGGAATACCTGACATGGCAGGATCCTGATCACTTGGCCCGATGTTGAAACTACCCCTTCGAACATATACCATTCCGTAGGGTTGGGTTTCCCTCCATTTGGGTCTGTCTTGCACACCTACTAGTTCTCCGTTTCCGGAGGGATTGCAACCTGTAAAACTAAATAAGGTTAAGAGTGCAATTGCGATTAAAAGAAGTTTTTTCATAGCTCAAATATATGGCTTTCTTTATAAAAATCTAATACTTTTATATTTCTGGTTTCGGTTTCGTTCCAAATTTACTGAATAACCAATAAATAATTCGTGCGAGGCAAACCCATAATACCCGATGGCAGAGGTGACCAAATCAAAAGAATATCCTACTTTTAAACCATTGGCCAGTTCAAGTCCCATTAAAAGTGCAACTGCATCTTGAATTCTGTAGGAGATTCCTCCCCAAAATCTGCCATCATAAACAATATTGGCATTTAAATCCAGTTGCCAGGTTGCCACATCGGTTTTAAACAAAAACGACGGCCGCAACTCAAATAACGGATCAGTCATTTTAATATTGTATCCGCCCATTAAATAATAGTGTCTGGTTAAATAGCCTCTAGCTGTTTCATCATATTCAATGGTTGCCTGGTTGATATGTGTTGCCGATATTCCTAAAAAATATTGATTGGAAGATAAGTACAATCCGGTACCCATATCGAATGCCACCTGACTGGCTTCTCCCTGGGGGATTCCCGGGTCGGAACCTGGCTGAGTGGTCAATCCCAAATCATCTTCCGGTATTTCCCATTCACCATTTATACCCTGATTGTATAATCCAAGAGATACTCCAATTCCGAGTGTCCCAAAGCTCAATTCGGTTCGGTATGCATAATTTCCGTTAATCAATATGTTTTTTGCATTTCCCAACTGGTCGCTAATTATATTAATTCCAAGGCCTCCAGGGGCACCAAAAGCATTAATTGCAGCATCGGCACTAAATACCAGTGTTTTTGGAGCTCCATTCATACCTTCCCATTGATATCGGTTTAAAATTAGTCCACTTAAAGCATTTTCGGCACCTGAATATCCTGGATTTACTCCCAATTTATAAAACATGTTGTTTGTAAATTGCGGATCTATCTGAGCCAAAGCTGCTAATTTTATAAGCAACAGCAAATATAGAAAAGAAATAATTTTTTTCATACACCTTTTTAGATGCGCCATAATAAATTTGCAAATCAGGTTAAAGAAATAAAAAAATGTTGTTTGTAACAAACTTCTGTTATCCTGGTATGCAATGAACGCTGGCATTTTGGTATTATTTTAACAACCCGTCCATTTTTTGCACGAATTTAAACCACCTGTCTGGTATTTCGTTTCCGGCCGCTGCCTGATAATCTTTTTTGGTACATGCCACGTCAAACGTTTCTCCTGAAATGGATTGAACCTCGAACCACCAGCGATTGGTTTCCTCTTCGTGCAGGAAAATTAGTGGGTGTTCCAATCCATCGATCGCCACTTTATAAATCGTTTTCTCTCCCGGAATTGTTCTGCCGGCTAATCCTTCCAAAAAGTACCAGATGATTTCAGAACCAAGATTTATTGTTGTGCCCGAATCAGTTTTTATGTTTTCAAACATATTAAATAGGCCAAAAACGTTAAGTTTTGAACTCAAGCCGGCATATCGTGCCAACTGGCAGGCTTCGTCGCTGCGCAAACCGTTCGGATTTTTTTGAGGTGTTGACGGCGCATCGGTAAATTTTAATGCGCCCATATCAAACGACAGCACATCGGCATTTCGTAAAAGAAGTTCCGCATTTGTAAAATCATCACGTAACTGGCCTAACCGAAGATGATCGCCAATTTCTTTGGTTTGTGAAATCAGTTTTTCGCCAACCAAATGGGTTTGGTATCCTATCAGGCTGTAATGGAAAAGGTTGGGCAGGTTTTTAAAAACGCGGGTAAGGTAGTTGGTTGAATTAAACGTTTCAGTACCTTTTTTTACATCAAGCAAGCAATCAACCGTAGCCAGCCAAAAAAAACGATCATTTTTAAATGCCTCACAAATTCCTGTTGTTAACTCCTGGCTTCCACCTAAAATAACCATAACAGTTTTCGTTTCGCGGAGGTATTCAACGACATCTCTTAACGCAAGAAAAGTTCCTTTTGCACTTGTGGCAGGTTTAAGATTTCCAAAATCAGCAATCGTTAAATTATTATTGAAATCAGCCAGTTTATAAAGTGCCGTTCTTATTTTATCGGGAGTTCCGTTTTTTTGCGGTTCTCCGTTTTCCACAGGAACACCAATAATTGCTGCATCAATTTTGGCAAGATTTGTTTGCGTAAACTTTAGCGTATTTTTTTCTATTTCCGGCCCCAGGGAATATTTTCCCAAAGGATTGGCTCCTGAATTAATGGCTTTAAAATCAACTGGGTTAAAATAGTCAGGCAAATTCATCTTTTTTAGTTTTTGCAAAAATAAAGGCAAATGATAAAACATCTGCCTTTGTTTTTGTTTATTTCTTTTTCCGTGCCCGTTTCGTCTTTGGTGCAGGAGCTTCGTCGATTATTTTTTTGCAATCTTCGAGCGAAAGTTCCTCTGCCTTTGCTTTTTTAGGAATTTTGTAGTTATTCTTTTTGAAAGAAATGTAAGGACCCCATCTGCCATTCAGCACTTTTAATTCGGGTTCTTCATCAAAAGTTTTTATCACAGCTTTCCTGTCTTTCTCCCTTTTTGTTTCAATCATTTCAATGGCCCGGTCGAGTTCAACAGTAAATGGGTCATCTTCTTTTCCTATTGAGACAAATTTATTGTCGTGCCTGATATATGGGCCAAAGCGACCAATACTAACAGTTACTTTTTTGTTTTCATATTCACCCAGGTCACGCGGAAGTTTGAATAATTCGAGTGCATCTTCCAGGGTAATTGTTTCCAGGTGCTGTCCGGTACGGAGGCTTGCAAATTGTGGTTTTTCATCGTTATCTTCCGATGAGGCTTCGCCCAGTTGGGCCACCGGGCCATATCGTCCTATTTTAACAGAAACCTGCTTCCCGGATTTGGGATCTTTCCCTAAAATGCGTTCCCCTTTTGATCGTTCGGAATTTTTAAGCACATCTTCTACCTGGCTATGAAAAGGCTGGTAAAACTTATCAATCATTTCATTCCAAACCAGGTCACCTTCGGCAATATCGTCAAATTCTTTTTCAACATTGGCCGTGAAGTTGAAATCCATTACCTGCTCAAAATTTTCCATCAGGAAGTCGTTGACGACCATGCCAATATCTGTTGGGAAGAGTTTCGATTTTTCAGTACCGGTAATTTCAGTTTTAGTTTTTTCTGAAATTTTATTGCCTTTGAGGGTTACAATTTCAAATTTCCGTTCAACACCGGGCCTGTCTTCTTTAATTACATAATTACGGTTTTGAATGGTAGTAATGGTAGGCGCATAAGTTGACGGCCTGCCAATACCCAGCTCCTCCAGTTTTTTAACCAGCGAAGCTTCGGTATAACGCGGCGGACGCTGAGAAAAGCGTTGGGTAGCCAGAATGGAAGACATGCGCAGAACGTCTTTAGCTTTTAGCGGTGGAATAATTTCCTGGCCTGCTGGGGTTACCCCATTTTCGTCGTCGGTCGATTCCATGTAAACTTTCAGGAATCCGTCGAATATAATTACTTCACCGGATGCTGTAAATACTTCAGGTGCTGTTGAAACCGAAAT
The DNA here is from genome assembly GCA_036350775.1 of Mariniphaga sp. Classification (GTDB taxonomy): domain Bacteria; phylum Bacteroidota; class Bacteroidia; order Bacteroidales; family Prolixibacteraceae; genus Mariniphaga. Next base: position 5,722 of record JAZBNQ010000202.1, on the reverse strand, counting down.
GGTTACGTTGGTTCTTTCCAGTTTGGCATCGGCCATTTGCGAGGCCATGGTACGTTTCCAAATGAGTTCGTAAAGTCGCTGTTCCTGGGCAGACCCACTCACAGTTTCATTGTTCATGTAAGTTGGCCTGATGGCCTCGTGTGCCTCTTGTGCCCCTTTCGATTTTGAACTGTATTTTCTGATTTTCACATATTTTTCGCCATGCAATTCAATAATTTTTTGTTTGGCTGTGTTTATGGCTAAACCGGAAAGATTCACCGAGTCGGTCCGCATATAGGTAATTTTTCCGCTTTCGTAAAGCCGCTGGGCAACCGACATGGTTTGTGCTACCGAAAAGCTTAGTTTGCGACTGGCTTCCTGTTGAAGTGTAGAAGTGGTAAACGGCGGTGCGGGGGAACGTTTGGCCGGTTTTTTAACAACATCGGCAACCGAAAACTCAGCCGGCTGGCATTTTTCCAAAAAAGCGTATGCTTCTTTTTTTGTGGGAAACCTTTTGTTTAATTCAGCTTTCAGTTCTGCCGGATTTCCGTTTTCATCTTTTACCAGAAATGTACCAGTTACTCTGTACCAGGTTTCACTTTTAGAATTGATTATTTCGCGCTCGCGTTCAACAATTAGGCGAACTGCCACTGATTGCACCCTGCCGGCTGAAAGGGCCGGTTTTACTTTTTTCCATAAAACAGGTGAAACCTCAAAGCCGACTATTCGATCGAGTACCCGTCGGGCTTGCTGGGCATTCACCAGATTATCATCAATCGACCGCGGATTCTCAATGGCACGCTGAATGGCTTCTTTGGTAATTTCATGAAAAACAATCCGTTTGGTTCTTTTCGGATCGAGTTTCAAAACTTCTTTTAAATGCCATGCAATGGCTTCTCCCTCGCGGTCTTCATCGGAAGCGAGCCAAACTGTTTGTGCATCCTTTGCCAGTTTTTTTAAATCGGTTACAATTTTTTTCTTGTCAGGGGTAACAACATATTTTGGCTGGTAATTTTTCTCCAAATCAATTCCAAAATCTTTTTTCTCCAAATCACGGATGTGCCCCATACAGGAGGTTACGGTGTATCCTTTTCCCAAAAATTTCTCAATGGTTTTTGCTTTTGCCGGCGACTCAACTATCACAAGATTTTCCTGCATATGCTTCAATTCCTTTTTTTAAATTTCTGCAAATTAACGAAAATGAATTGCTAAGTTCAAAATTTAATTTGTTTTAATTTCATCTATTTTATTGAAAATGATTTAATTATTTGTGTAAAAATAAAATATAACCATACCCGGAACCGTTTATTTTATTGGTTCCACCACGGAAAGATTTATCTTTGTGGTATTATTTAATCATGTTTTTCATGAACAAAGAAAAAAAGAGAAACTGGAAAAAATATATTGTTGGGTTCTGGACCTTGTTTTTACTTGGCATTGCAAGTGTTGCACTTCTGTTTATTCTTATTGCCCGAGGAAATTTAGGGTTTATGCCCTCTTTTGAAGAACTGGAAAATCCGCCAAATATTCTTGCTTCTGAAATATTTTCGGAAGATGGAAAAATACTTGATAAATATTTCATCCATGAAAACCGTACCTATGTTAATTATGAAAATCTTCCCCGGCATTTAATCGATGCCTTGATTTCAACTGAAGATGTTCGGTTTTACAGGCATTCCGGAATCGATCTGCGTGGTTTGGTGCGTGTTTTCAAGGGAATAATTACCGGAGACTCCCGTTCGGGCGGAGGAAGTACTATCAGCCAGCAGCTGGCAAAAAATTTGTTTCCGCGTGAAAATTTAGATGGCCCGCTCGATTTGGTGCTGCGAAAATTTAAGGAATGGGTTATTGCTGTTAAACTTGAACGCAGTTACACCAAGGAAGAAATTATTTTAATGTACCTGAATAAGTATGATTTTTTGAACCTTGCGGTTGGAATTAAGTCGGCAGCGCAGGTGTATTTTAGCATTCCACCTGATTCGCTGCAATTACACCAGTCAGCTATGTTGGTTGGAATGGCTCAAAATTCATCACTTTACAATCCGGTTCGCCGCCCCGAGCTGGTTTTGCACCGGCGAAATGTGGTGCTGAACCAAATGGCAAAATATGGGTATATTTCAAAAGCTGAACGGGATTCAGTAAAACAGTTACCGCTTGATTTGATGTTCCAGAAAGTTGACTATAAAAGCGGACCGGCACCTTATCTTCGCGAATACCTTCGGCTTTCGTTAACGTCAAAAAAACCAGATAAAAGAAATTATGCATCGTGGCAAATGCAGACGTTTAGGGAAGATTCTGTGGAATGGGAAACCAACCCGCTTTATGGCTGGTGCAATAAAAACACGAAGCCTGATGGACAAAACTACGATTTATATACCGATGGTTTGCGCATTTTCACTACTATCGATTCCCGCATGCAGCAATATGCTGTTGAGTCGGTTGAATACCACCTGAAAAATAACCTTCAGCCCGAATTTGACGGGGGAATGCAGTACCTGAACAATCCTCCGTTTGCCAACAATATGACTGCCGGTGAAGTTGAAGATTTGCTAAACCGTGAAATCAGGCGATCTGAAAGATACAGAGTGCTGAACAACCAGGGAAAAAGTTTCAGTGAAATAAAACAAAATTTCAGGCAACCGGTTGATATGACGATCTTTTCCTGGAAAGGAGAAATTGACACCCTCATGTCTCCGTTGGATTCTATTAAATGGTACCTGCGGCATTTCCGTTCCTCGTTTATGGCCATGGAAACTCATTCAGGAAAAGTAAAAGCTTATGTTGGCGGACCAAATTATAAGTATTTTATGTACGACATGGTAAAAGGAGGTAAACGGCAGGTAGGTTCAACCGTAAAACCATTTCTTTACACACTGGCCATGCAAAATGGTTTAACACCCTGTACAAAAGTTCCTTATGTAAGTCAACAGTTTCAATTATGGGACGGAACCATTTGGGAGCCAAAAGATGCCGAAGAGGATGAGGAAAACGAAGGAAAACTGGTTACGCTAAAATGGGGGCTGGCCAATTCAAGAAATAAAATATCGGCCTGGGTAATGAAACAGTTTAATCCGCGTGCAGTCACCGAGGTAATGAAACGCATGGGCGTTTACAGTTTCATTGACCCGGTTCCTTCCTTGTTTTTGGGAACTTCTGAAATTAGCCTTTATGAAATGGTGGGCGCATTTAATACCTATACCAACCAGGGAGTTTATGTAAAACCCTATTTTGTATCCCGCATAGAAGACCGTTACGGAAATGTGATTGCAACATTCCAGCCCGAGCGCCACGATGCATTTGATGAACAAACGGCTTACCTTATGATAAATCTGCTTCAGGGAGTAATCGACCAAGGTACCGGAATAAGGTTGCGGAACCGCGAAGGTTACGGGAATTTCACCATGCCCATAGCCGGGAAAACCGGAACAACCCAGAACCACTCCGACGGTTGGTTTATTGGCACAACTCCCCGGTTGACTGCCGGTGTTTGGACCGGAGCTGACCTTCGAAGCATTCATTTCCGTACTATTGCTTCTGGGCAGGGAGCCAATATGGCTTTGCCCATTTGGGGATATTTCTATAAAAAAGTACTTGCCGATCCTAAACTTGGTTACACCGAAGAAATGAGTTTTAAGCGGCCAGATAATTTTAATATTAACCTCGACTGCGACGGTGAAAGTCAGCAAAATGTCCCATCAGATTTTGAAGATTTCTTTTAGAGGTTTTTAGAGATTTCGAAACTTTTGGCTGAGAATAAATCCGAAAAAATTACCTTTTGTAAGTTTGTTTATCAGTTATTTGCTGATTAAAAATAAGGGATTCATCCACAAAATTCCAGCAAATTGCAGGGAGATTCAATGCCTGCATTACAATAATTTAGCCCCGAATTATAAATGCAGAAAGATGAAACCCAGGACGACTTTAGATTACTATGCGAAAATAAAATCGCTGTTAACTCCTAATAAATTCAAGTTCGTTAAATATACTATTGAGAATTCAGCCAATGAGCAATTGGAAGCCTTTTACAATATCATAATAGCCGGCTATCCGATTGACTTTGCCATTGCAAATTACACAAAGTTGCATGATTACCTGAAAAACAATGCCATGGATTATGCTGAAGCGCTGGATACGTATATTTCATATCCTGGTTTAGGGCCTGGTATTCTGGTTACAAAAACCAAATGGTATGAGTTAAACTAAAAACGGTTGGTTCTGATTTTCTCAAACTCAAGTTCCTCAAATGGTTTCCCTTCACGAGTAGTTGCCGGGTATCCGATGGTAATTACACTTAAAACGCTGAAATTTTCAGGAATATTCAACAGTTTTTGAATATATTTTTCCGAAGAAACAGTTTCTGAATGTTGCCGGTTGCGTATTTGAATCCAGCAACTGCCCAATTCAAGCGACTGTGCTGTGAGTTGTAATAAAATAGAAGCAATGGAACAATCTTCAATCCATACATCGTTTTTAGTTTCATCAGCACAAATTATAACAGCCAAAGGCGCGGTAGTAAAAGGAGTTGCTCCGTGCGGTTTGCAATCTTTCAATTTTTGAATAGTTAGCGGTTCAGTAACAAAAATAAATTCCCACGGATTGATGTTTTTAGACGATGGAGACCGCAAAACGGCTTCTTTTAAAATTTCAATTTTTTCCTCTTCAACAGGCTGATTCGTGTATTTCCTAATGCTTCTTCGTTTTCTGAGTATTTCAATCATTTCTGAGTTTTTTAAATTCTCCAAAATTAGTCAACTCCGGGTTTTTATAAGAAAGAGAAAACAGGTTTGTTTAAAAGAAAAGATTTTTCTTAACTTCATCCCCCTGAATCAAACCATATAAAAATGAAAACTCTGTATTTTTCGCTGCTAATAGTATCTGTCGCAATGGTTTCCTGCCAGAATAAAAATTATTATTCCATGGATGATTTTCTGAAAGTGGAAAAAATCGATTCCCATTACCATATTTACGCTGAAAATGAAAACTCTGTGATGCAAGCGCAAAAAGATAATTTCAGGCTTTTGAATATCAATACATTCTCCGGTGGCTGCGAACGGGTGGTGGAAGCGCACCAGTGGCTGAAATCCCTGAACCAGGAAAATCCTGAAACGACAGAATTTACCACCACCTTTTGTTTGGATGGATGGGATGAACCGGGTTGGGTGGAAAACACCATCTCCTGGATTGACCAATGTATTGCTGATGGCGCTATTGCAGTAAAGGTTTGGAAAAACATTGGCATGGAATTTCGCGATAAAGACAGTTTGCTTGTTATGATTGACGATCCGCAGTTCGATCCGGTTTTTCAGCATCTGGCCGAAAAAGGAATTCCGCTGGTTGGGCACCTGGGCGAACCCAAAAATTGCTGGCTGCCGCTGGACGAAATGACTACCAAAAACGACAGCGGCTATTTTTCCCGAAATCCGCAGTACCACATGTACCTGCATCCCGAATTTCCTTCGTATGAAGAACAAATGGCAGCCCGCGACAGAATGCTGGAGAAAAACCCGGACCTGGTTTTTATCGGCTGTCACCTTGCCAGCCTGGAATGGAGTGTAGATGAAATGGCTGCTTTCCTCGACCGCTTTCCCAATGCCTCCATGGACATGGCTGCCCGAATGGGTCAGTTGTTTTACCAAACCGTTGAAAACCGTGATAAAGTACGTAATTTTTTCATCAATTACCAGGACCGCCTGATGTATGGCACCGACATTATTGACCGGGGCCAGGAAAAAGAGGCTTTTCA
>JAZBNQ010000201.1:0-3276 GCA_036350775.1 Mariniphaga sp. | reverse complement strand
TTTATTTTCCTGGAGGTACAACTCCCAGGGTTTGTTGGCGAAGGAGTAACGGATGGCCAGGTGTTTTTCGTCGGGCGAAAGCGACACTTCGTTGTTCCCTTCCATGGAAGTAATTTGTGTCAGGTTTCCTCCCTCCGCAGGCATTTTGTAAAAATGTTTTACGCCCGGGTGCAGCTTGTTGGTCGTGAGGTAAAAGTGTTTTTTATCGTTGGAAAGAAAAGCATCCGACACTTCAAACTGGCCCGAAGTGAGCGCTTTTTTTGTTTTGGTTTCGATATTCACCGCATACAAATGCGAGTAGCCCGATTCTTCTGAAAAAAACCACACCGATTTGTTATCGGGCAGCCAGCCGATGGTTCCGGCTGAGGAACCCCAACCCCCGATTCCCGGGCCGCCAATCCATGCTTCGTCGTGCTGGCGGTCGAGCAATTCCAGGGTGCCGGTTGCCGGGTCGAGCAGCAAAATCCAGCGGTCTTTGTTGTCGTGCGACAGGGCCACCACCACGGCCAAATCTTCGGTTTCGTTCCATTCCGTCCCCAGCAGGTTAAGTTCCCGTTCTTTTATTTCCGAACTGTCTTTTGGCATCCTTTCCGGGTATTCCGAAAGGTATTCCGGTAAATCTTTTAAACCGGGAATGGACGAAGTTTCCACGGAAATGGTTTTGTTGTTTTTTACATCAAAAATGCCGGTTTCCACTTTTGTTTCGGGGCTGCCCACCTTGGCGCGTGCATTTTGTTCTTCGGTAAAGCCCGATTCGGTTATCCACTGGGTTACCGAGGTGTTGTTCACGCCCTGCGGACTCTGGTAAGTGGTGTAAATTACAAAGTTTCCCGAAGGCGAAAACGAGGCGCTGCCCAGCCTTTTTTTGTCCAGGAATATTTTTTCGGGTTGCTCCGGTTTTTCCTTTTCACGGCGGTTTTCGCGGGCTTTTTCCATGGCTTCCCGTTCCTTCAGCACATCGAAAAGTTCCATTTGCTGGTTTTCAAGCCACTTCGCCTGGCCTTTGCTTTCCTTGCTGGTTTTTTCCTCCTCGCTCACAAAGTTGGTTACCTGCCTGATGAGCCGGGTTTTCAGGTTCAAAACAAACAGGTTTTGGTTTTTCAGAAATGAAATGTGCGTATCGTTCAACGCAAATTGCACCGATGAAAGACGTTCAAGCCAGTTGGTAAGCTGTTTTTCTGTTCCTTTCTTCAAGTCGAGAAGAAAAATATTTCCGTCACGCACAACCACTTTTTGTGTTCGGTTTGAATTGTATTCTCCGCCGGCAGAAATTTTTTTCTTTTCTTCCAGCGGAACTTTTTCAATTTTCCCCGGTTTCAGGGAATAGGAGTATAAAGATGCCAGCGTGTCCTGCTCCGGGTTCCATTCGAAAAAGATGGCATCGCCGGTTTCGCTCCAAAAGATTCCCTCGGGCGATGCGCCAATCCATTTTTCAGGGGCTTGCATAATTTGCTCAATGGTGAGCTGGCTTTGGTTGTTTTTTTGAATTTGGGAGATTCCTGTTAATACCATAAACAGGAACACAAAAAACAGCATGTTCTTCATTGATTTGATTTTTCGGTTTTTAAAATGATACGGTTCTTAAAACGGAATATGGTCGGGATGAAACCCAAGGCGTTTGTTTTTGTCCAGCCGGTCTATTTTGGCCATGTCTTCGTCTTCCAGTTCAAAATCGAAAATATCGGCATTGGAAATAATCCGGTCCGGGTGAACAGATTTTGGGATGGTTACAACACCCTTTTGAATATCCCAGCGTAACACAATTTGCACGGGTGTTTTTTTGTATTTGGCCGCCAACGCCTGAAGCACCGGAATATTTAACACTTTTCCCTTCATAATCGGGCTCCAGGCTTCGGGCTGAATCCCTTTTTCCTGACAGTATTCCAGCAACTCGGGCTGAATAAGTTCGGGATGAAATTCAACCTGGTTCACTGCCGGAACCACGTTACATTCGGGCAGAAAATCTTCGAGGTGATGCACCAGGAAATTGCTCACACCAATGGCACGGATGAGTCCCTTTTCGTAAAGCTCTTCCATGGCTTTCCAGGTATCCAGCGAAAGTTTTCCTTTGGGCCAGTGAATGAGGTACAAATCGAGGTAGTCGGTTTGCAGCCGTTCGAGACTTTTTTCAAAGGCTTTGAGCGTGGTTTTGTAACCCTGGTCGCTGTTCCATACTTTCGAGGTCAGAAAAATATCTTTGCGGGCAACTCCACTGTTTTTAATACCTGTGCCTACTCCTTTTTCATTATCGTAAACAGCAGCTGTGTCAATGCTCCGGTACCCGTTTTTTAGAGCCGCAACTACTGCATTTTCAACTTCCTGTCCGTCTTCGGCCCTGAAAACACCAAGCCCAAGCCAGGGCATTTCCAAACCGTTGTTTAATTTTACTTTTGTTGAAATATCCATAATTAATTCAGTTTATTATTAGAAAAGCCTCTAAATTACTATTTTTTGACTGAACAACCAGAAATGAAAATTTTGATTTAAAGGGTTCGGCAATATTTCTTTATTTTGCTGAAATTTTCAAAATGTATTACAATGAAAGTATTCAAGTTTGGCGGCGCTTCGGTAAAAAATGCCGATGCAGTGAAAAATCTCGGAAAAATTTTAAATGGATATAACGATAATTTGGTTGTGGTTATTTCTGCCATGGGAAAAACTACCGATTTACTCGAAACCCTGGCAAAAGCATATTTCGAAAAAAACAACAGCAAGTGGGAAATATTCGGCCAGTTTAAAAAATACCATGTTGATATTTGTGGACAACTTTTTGAAGGCGGAAAAACCCCGGATTTTGTAATGGCACAGATAAATGAACTTGAGGAAAAGCTGAAGAAAAAGCCGTCGCTCGATTACAACTTTGAGTATGACCAGGTCATTTGTTTTGGAGAATTGGTTTCCACATGCATAGTGAGTGAGTTTTTGAATGCCAGCGGAAAGGTAAACCAATGGGTGGATGCGCGGACGGTAATCAGAACCGACGATTTGTACCGCGATGCAAACATCGACTGGGAACTGACAGAAGAATTCTGCAGGGAAACCTTTACGTTTAGCGATTGCAGTTTCTACATCACACAAGGATTTATTGGATCTACCCCGGCCAATTTAACCACCACACTTGGCAGGGAAGGTTCCGACTTTACCGCCGCCATTATTGGAAATGTGCTGAATGCCGAAAGCGTTTCATTCTGGAAAGACGTTCCGGGGGTGCTTAGTGCCGATCCGAAAAAAATGGCGGGTACTTCAAAAATCGATTCACTTTCTTATCGCGAAGCC
>JAZBNQ010000200.1:0-10176 GCA_036350775.1 Mariniphaga sp. | reverse complement strand
TTTAGTTTTTCAGCCAAAGTGATTTCTTCCAAAGCCAGTTCCGTTCCATCCTGTGGTCCAAGCAGCGGACGGTTTTTAGGATCGTTGCCCGGAATCCAGTCGGTAATATTTACCCGGTTGGGATGTTTCCCGGTCATAATGGCTGCGCGGGTTGGACTGCAAACCGGGTTGGCAGAATAGGCATTTGTAAAACGCACGCCCCTTTCAGCCAACATGTCAATATTTGGCGTATCATAAAACGTTTCGGGGAAATTGCATTTCACATCAGCCCACCCCAGGTCGTCAACGAGAATGAAAATGAAGTTGGGTTTATTTTCTGTTTTACAAGTCACAAAAAGCAACGAAACAATCAGTACAGGAAATAATCTATTTTTGAACATTTTTACCGGTTTTTATTCTCTGATTTTCAAACTTACAACAACGGCCTGAAAAGTGAAAATTTTTCAATTCAAATCCACTTGTTTTGCGCCCGCAATTAATATTTTTTTTTCATCCACTTTAATTTCAGCCGGAATGGAAAAATTCCCCAGTTCCCCGTCAAAATGATACTTGCATGATTCCGAATATTCCAGTTCAATCTTTTTCGCCTTGTAATATTCCACAAACGGAAGTTTATGGATAATTCGCAGAAATAAACTGATTCCGAAAACCGGCAGCCATATTTTTGGAAAAGGATTAACAACTACCACATCAATTATTCCATCCGAAATATTGGCTTTAGGGGCTATAAATGCATTGTTCCCAAACTGGCGGGCGTTGGCAAAAGTGACGAGAAAAACAGGTTTATCAACCAGTAATCCGTCCACCTTCATTTTAATTTTGAAAGGTTTAAAGGCAATGCTTTCCTTTATAGTTAGCTGAACATACCGCAGAAACCCGCGTGATTTTGCCATTTTCATTTTTTCAGCAACCTGAGCATCAAATCCGATTCCTGAAGTACATAAAAATTGTTGGCTATTAAAACGGCAAACATCAATTTGTCTGGTATTTCTTTTTATCATCGCACGGGCACTTCTTTTCAGTTTCATAGGAATACCCAGATCGCGTCCCAGTCCGTTACCTGAACCCATTGGTATAATTCCGACAGGAGTTGCAGTTCCGATTAATTTCCGGGAAACTTCATTTACTGTGCCATCTCCGCCTACAGCAACCACAAGGTCAAATCCTGATTTAGCAGCCTTTGAAGCCAATTGGGTGGCATGCCCGGGATTCTCAGTTACAGAAAATTTTACTTCACACCCATTCTTATTTAAAACCGATATCACTCCAATAACCTCGTTGAAAAATTTTTTACGACGTCCGGCAAATCTGTTGACCACCAGAAATACTTTTTTGAAATTTTTTGTCCCCACTTAGTTACACTTTTTGCTAAAAATCACGCTCTGTTCTGAAGCTAAAGATACTATCCATTGTGAAAAAAAGGGAATCTTTCTTTTTAACAGAACGATTCCCTTACGCATTATTCTTTTTTTAGGATTGTATTCTACTTATTCATTTCCGCAAAATACTTGTAAAACAGCGGAATGGTTTTAATTCCGTTAAAAAATTGCTCCAACGGGTAGTTTTCGTTGGGAGAGTGAATTGCGTCGCTTTCGAGGCCAAAACCCATCAGTACCGATTTTATTCCCAGAATTTCTTCGAAAGTTGAAATAATGGGGATACTGCCACCTGAACGCACCGGAACCGGACGTTTGCCGTAAACATCGGTGTAGGCTTTTTCGGCTGCCTGGTAAGCCGGAATATCAATGGGACAAACATACCCCTGGCCACCGTGCAGCGGTGTAACTTCCACCTTAACCGATTTTGGGGCAATACTTTCAAAATGATTTTTGAAAAGGTCCGCAATTTTTTCATGATCCTGATTGGGAACCAGGCGGGTTGAAATTTTTGCATACGCTTTTGACGGCAAAACGGTTTTAGCGCCTTCTCCGGTGTAGCCACCCCAAATTCCGCATACATCAAACGACGGACGGATTCCGGTACGTTCGGTTGGTGTAAATCCTTCTTCGCCGGTTAGTTCTTCCACATCGATCGCTTTTTTGTAGCGTTCCACGTTAAATGGTGCACGCCCCAAAAGTTCGCGTTCTGCGGAAGAAACTTCCAAAACATCGTCGTAAAAACCGGGAATTGTAATTTTTCCTTTTTCGTCCACCATTTTATCAATCATGGAGCAAAGCACGTTGATGGGATTGGCGATGGTTCCGCCAAACAACCCGGAATGCAAATCGCGGTTGGGGCCGGTAACTTCCACCTGCCAGTAAGCCAGTCCGCGCAGACCGGTAGTAATGGAAGGAATGTCGGCAGCAATCATCGAAGTGTCTGAAACCAGAATGACATCGGCTTTCAGCATTTCCTTATGTTCCTCGCACCATTTTCCCAGGTTAGGTGAACCGATTTCCTCTTCGCCTTCAATCATAAATTTTACATTGCAGGGCAAGGTATTGGTTTTCACCATTAGCTCGAATGCTTTGGCGTGCATCATTCCCTGGCCTTTATCGTCGTCGGCACCGCGGCCCCAAATTTTTCCGTCGCTCACCACCGGTTCAAACGGATTGGTATTCCATTTTTCAATGGGATCAACAGGCATCACGTCCATGTGAGAATAAACCAAAACGGTAGGTAAGGCCGGATTTATTATTTTTTCGCCGTAAGTAACCGGGTTTCCGGCAGTTTCAAATATTTCGGCTTTACCGGCACCAGATTTCAGCAACAATTCTTTCCAGTATTCAGCTGCTTTGTACATATCCGGTTTGTGACTTCTTACTGAACTGATTGACGGAATCCTTAACAAGCCAAAAAGTTCTTCCAAAAACCTTTCTTTGTTTTCTTCGATGTAATTACTAATAATTTCCATATTTATAAATTGAATTTTCGTTTAAAATATTTAATTCGGAAAAAATACTGTTTTCTTGTTGAATATAAAACGTAAAATGTCATAAAAAACAAAGGGCAGCCTGAAAATGACTGCCCTTCGCTATTATTGAAATAAAAACTTTAATTCACAATTTCCTGGAAACGAGGATTGTTAAAATATTTGGCAAATTCCAAATCTGTTTTTGCTTTTGCTTTCATATTCGCATTGTATTCAACGGCCTTGCCTAAACTTTCGTACAACAGGTTTTCGCGTGCCGTGCGGGCGCCAATAATTGCTTTCAGGTATTCTTTCATAAAGCAGTTGGGGCGTTCAAAAGCTTCCAAATCACGCAGTGCACCGTTGTTGTCGCCAGCCAGTATTTTAGCCAAACCGGTATTTACATCCTGGAAGTCGCTGAAATAGCGGACAGCCTGGTCGTAGTTTGCTTTTTTAAGGCTAACAATGCCGAGGTTGTAATTTACTTCTTTGCCAGCTCCTGAAGCTGCGCCAAAAAGTGTTTCGGCTTCTTCAACTTTATTTTCGTAAAGAGCAACTGCACCCAGGTTATTTTTGACAACAGGTTCATCGTTTTTCAATGTTTCAGCTTTTTCGAACAACGGTTTTGCTTCGTTATATTTCATTTGGTTCACTAAAACATAACCTGCATTATTAGGTCCACGCCAGTCGTTCGGGTAAACTTTCTGAAATGAATTATAAACTGCAAGTTGTTCATTCAGATCTTCGAATAGAGTTGCGGCATAAAGCAATTCAGCCGGATTCAGTGAAGCCGGGTCAGATTTTGCCAGTGCCATCAGTTCTGCATCGGTTTTCCCAATAAGTTCAACGCTGGTGAGCAGTTTTGCACGACGCAGTTCGGGCAGAATTTTTTCTGCCAGTTCGGTAAATGTTTCCGAAAGGTTTCTGATTTCACGTTCGCGTACTTCAGGATCGCTGTACATAGAAAGGACACGCAAAATCAGTTCTTTATCCTGAATATTTGATTGTTCGAGTTTTTCCTTGAATCCATCCCAGTCTTCGGGAGTGTATTTTGTTCTAAGGTTTACGTCAACCCCAAGCTCTTTTAATCTGCCAGCCAAAAAATCGGAAGAAGAATCTTTACGTTTTCCGGCCAGTTCAGTATTAAAATCTATAGTACCGTCTGGTGAAGCATAGGCTGAAACCTCAACCCCTTTCAGGTCGATGCGTTCTTCTTCGTTTGCTTTTTGTGTGTATTGCAGATAAGCAGCTACATCTTCAGCAGTAATTTCTTCATTACGAAGATTTGCGCGGTTAATGAGGTAATGAATGTCAGCCAGCATTTCGTCAGGAACAATTCTCTGGAACGGATCGATATTGGGATCGTATTTTCCTGTATTGTTTGCTTCGCGGCGCACACCCAAAATTGCCTTTGGAAAGTTGGCTACCATCGTGCTGGTTGCTATAACACCATCGGCAATTTTAATTGGATCAAAATCAAGTGTTTTTGCACCTTTTGAAGCCGTAATATTTACAAAGAGCTCTGATTTTCTCATGTCTTCTTTAAAATCGGCAGCGTCTTTATAACTAAAGGTTCCTCCTGCATTGTAGCTAATTACCCTGTTGTTCCCCTGAACTTTTTCTCCCTGAAGGGTAACCGGACTAAAATTGGTTTGACCACCGTCGTATTTTAAAACCGGAGTTGCAGTTAACGTAGCTTTTTTATTGAAATACTTTACCGGAAACCTTCCGTCAACAGTTAAATCTACTTCTCCTGCATGGGTTTCCAAAACCTCGGGTGTGACTTTAAACTGAATCTGATCAGCATTTTTTTTCATCTTTTTCAACCCTGCACAACCAGAAAGCAGCACAGCGGTTAATGCAAACAGAACCAACGTTTTTAATCTGAATTTTTTCATAACATACCGAATTATTTATTTGAATTAATATTATTTCCCTTGACACACAAAAATAGTAAGCTTTTTTATTTCAGAAAGTGAATAAATACAAATTTAGGACAAAATCAACCGATTTGTGCCTAATTTATAATCACTTTTGAAAAGCATTTCTTTAATAAGTTTAAAATGATCTGGATTTTTCACAAAATCAATTTGGTTTACATCGACTATAAGTATTGGGAATGAGGAAATTCCCTTAAAATAACTAAAATACCCTTCGTTGATTTTTTCAAGATAACCTGCAGAAATGTCCTGTTCGTAATCCCGACCTCTTTTTTTTATGTTTTCGAGCAGTTTTGAAGTATCTGCATAAAGAAATACATATAAATCAGGTTTTGGAATATTATCGACAACCATATTGAAAATTTGCCTGAAAAGGCGATACTCATCTGGTTTGAGCGTATTTTGAGCAAAAATAGCCGTTTTTGCAAAATAATAATCAGCAATTGTGAGTGGATGAAAAAGATCGAGGTTCAAAACTTCTTTCTTTGCCTGGTTATACCTGTCGGCCAAAAATGAGAGTTCGAGCGAAAATGAATACCGCTCCTGATCTCTGTAAAATTTGGGTAAAAACGGATTGTCGTCAAACTGTTCCAAAATGAGTTTGGCGTTTAAATCATCAGCCAGCATTTTTGCCAGGGTTGTTTTTCCCGAACCAATATTTCCTTCAACAACTAAATACTTCATAAGCAGCCTGTAAAATTTTACATGAGTTTCTTGTAAGTTCTTATCCTTCCATCTTTTCTGTTTCCCCAAATATAACCGGCGAATAAACCGGCAACAAATCCCAAAGTAAGCATCATCCAGTCCCAGGCAGGGAAAATTATCATCAACAGATATCCAAGCAAAAGCCCGGCTACCATTCCAAAAAATGAAAGCAAATAGGTAAAATAAAACGGAGGAAAAAAGCCATGTACTTTTTGCATATGGGTGGACAACCGGCTTATTATCCGGTCGTATTCCCTGCGTGATTTTCCTGGAACCTGAATGGCTTCATCAATTTTTGCGACGATTCCGGAAATGTTCAATTTTTCTTTTTCACAGGCCGGGCAATTCTTCGAAAAGCGATCTACCCTTTCAATATTCCTTTTGAATTCTTCAATCCTGAAAAATCTTAAATCGCGCTGCTTTAATCCAGTCAGCTTTTCATCAAGCCGCAAGTTTACCTGTTTTGACCAATCTCCCATTTCTCAAATATTTTCGACTTAAAAGTAGCAAATAAAAGAAAAGCCGCCCAATGAATGAACGGCTTCTGCTAAAAAAAATTTCTTATAAATTAATTATCGCGACGTGGCCTGTTATGATCTCTTCGGTCATTATCGCGGCGGTTAAAATCCCTGCGGTCTCCACCACGGCGGTTATCATCCCTGCGTCCCCCATCTCTGCGGGGTGGACGGTCGCCACGCGGAGGACGTTCCACATAACCTTCAGGTTTTGGTAGTAAAGCTTTTCGCGAAAGTTTAAGCTTACCGGTTTTTTCATCTACTCCAATCAGTTTCACCTCAATTTCTTCGCCTTCTTTGATAAAATCTTCAGCCGATTCAACGCGCTCCCAGGCCATTTCTGAAACATGAAGCAATCCGTCTTTGCCGGGAATTACTTCGACAAAAGCACCAAACGATACAACCGATTTTACTTTGCCTTTATAAATTTCTCCAACTTCAGGAATTGCTATAATGGCTTTAATCCGTTTTTTAGCCGCTTCAATGGCCTCAATTCCGGCACCAGAAATCTCAACCAGACCTAAATCGCCTTCTTCTTCAATGGCAATAACTGTTTCTGTTTCCTCTTGAATAGCCTGTATGATTTTCCCACCCGGTCCAATCACTGCGCCAATCATATCCTTCGGAATTTCAATCACTTCAATTCGTGGCACATTTGGTTTGAAATCGGCACGCGGTTCAGAAATCACTTCCAGCATTTTGCCCAAAATATGCAAGCGACCTTCTTTTGCCTGCATCAATGCCTGCGAAAGCACCTCGTAGGAAAGTCCGTCCACTTTAATATCCATTTGTGTGGCAGTAATTCCCTTTTCAGTACCTGCCACTTTAAAATCCATGTCGCCCAGGTGATCTTCATCTCCCAGAATATCCGAAAGGATGGCATACTTGTCGGTTCCTTTATCGGTAATCAATCCCATGGCAATACCCGACACCGGCCTTTTTATCTTCATAGCAGAATCCATCATGGCCATAGTGCCTGCGCAAACAGTTGCCATAGATGAAGACCCGTTTGATTCGAGAATATCGGAAACAATGCGCACCATGTAAGGAAAATCCTCAGGAATCATTCGTTTTAGAGCACGGTGTGCCAGGTTGCCATGTCCTATTTCGCGGCGGCTCAGGCCACGCGGCGTGCGGGGCTCTCCAACACAGAACGGCGGAAAATTATAGTGAAGCAGAAATTTTTCTTTTCCCTGAACCGTAACATTGTCGATGATTTTTTCATCCATTTTGGTACCCAGCGTAACTGAGGTTAGTGACTGGGTTTCGCCACGGGTAAAGAGCGCAGAACCATGAGACCCGGGCAAGTAGTCCACTTCGCCCCAAATTGACCTGATTTCATCTGTTTTTCGACCATCGAGCCTGATTTTGTCGTCAAGAATCATGCGACGCATGGCTTCTTTTTCCACATCGTGGAAATATCTTTTTATCAATTTTTCATGCAGTTCAATGTCAACTTCTTCATTTTCAGCATGGGTTTCCTTGTATGCTTCAATGTATTCATCGCGAATGGCATCGAAACCAGCCATACGTTCCTGTTTGGTGGTTTGTTGTTTAGCCAGTGCGTAACATTTATCGTATAAATCGGATTTAACTTTTTCACGTAAATCTTGGTCATTCGTTTCATGACTGTATTCACGTTTTACTACGCCCAGTTCTGCTGCAAGCTCTTCTTGTATTTTACAATGCTTTTTAATTTCCTCATGCGCAAACCTGATGGCTTCGAGCATTTCTTCTTCTGAAACCTCGTTCATTTCACCTTCCACCATCATAATATTGTTGAAAGAAGCACCAACCATAATATCGAGATCAGATTCCTTTAACTGCGAATAGGTTGGATTAATTACCATTTCACCATTTACGCGGGCTACGCGTACTTCGGAAATAGGGGTTTCAAAAGGAACATCGGAAACTGCAATAGCAGCCGATGCTGCAAGTCCGGTAAGTGCATCAGGCAGATCTTCCTTGCTGGCTGAAATAAGCGATATCATTACGGCAGTTTCTGCGTGATAATCTTCCGGAAACAGCGGGCGCAGTGCCCTGTCAACCAGGCGGGCAGTTAAAATTTCATCGTCTGACGGACGGCCTTCGCGTTTTAAAAATCCACCGGGGAACCGTCCGGCTGCTGAAAATTTCTCGCGGTAATCTACCGAAAGGGGCATAAAGTCCACATCTTCATTTGCTTCCTGTGCTGAAACAACGGTTGCCAGCACCATGGTTTCACCCATGCGAACCACCACCGAGCCATCGGCCTGTTTGGCCAGTTTGCCGGTTTCTATGGTAATCGTCCTGCCATCGGCAAGTTCGATTGTTTTTGTTGTTGCGTTTACCATAATTTTTCTCAATAAATTCTAAATGTTTATAAATTACAATGGTGGTGAGGTTTTGCAAGATACAAAAAAGAAAGGCAATTCAAACATTGCCTTTCTGTTATTTTTTTATTTACGCAGTTTCAGTTTTTCGATGATTGCACGATACCGTTCAATATCTTTTTCCTTTAAGTAATCGAGCAGCCTGCGTCGCTTACCAACAAGCTTAATGAGTGCCCTTCGCGTACTAAAATCTTTTTTGTTGCTTTTCAGGTGCCCTGTGAGGTGATTAATCCTGTAAGTAAACAAGGCAATTTGCCCTTCTGAACTACCTGTGTCTTTTTCGTCTTTGCCAAATTGGGCAAAAAACTCCTGCTTTTTTTCCGGTGTTAAATACATCTATAAAATTTTTAATTATACCATGTTTAAGCCGCAGCATCGCGATAGATAGAAACGGCTTAAAATTACCGGCGCAAAAATAGATAAAAGATTTTGATTTTCAAACAACAAAAAAATCTGAGGCTTTTAGAAATATTCTGAAAAAAACTTTGTAACTTTTTTTTTATAAATTTAAATAGTCTAAATTTGGTTTTTAAGATGTTTTTATCCTTAATAATTAATTTGATAACCATTTAACGTTAAAATTCAAGTGTTATGAAAAAATTTTACTCTTTTGTTTTTTTTATCCTTGCTTCACTCTTTGTGACCGGACAGGATTTAGTTTCAAAAACTCTTCCTTATGCGTCATATAAAGAGGGATTACAAACTCCGGTTCTAAAATCAAGTTCTGTTTCAGAAATTTATTCTAGACAAGGCCTAGTTAATGAAACCGGATGCCAGATTAATGCCTTACTGCTGGCTGCTGATGACAACAACTATGTCGTTGATGTCCAGACATACTTGATGAACACGGGTATGTTCAATTTAGTGGATATGGAAATTTATTCCACTCCTACGCTGGAAACCCTCAGGAATTATGATGCCATACTCGTTTGGGCAGATGGTTCATTAAATGATACTGTTGGAGATACGCTTGCAGCCTATATTGATGAAGGCGGTGGTGTAGTATCGGCCGTTTTCAATCTTTTTACCGGCTGGGGAATTGAAGGTACCCGGTTCAATACAGATTATCTACTTTTAAATCTGGGGAGTTATGCTTCTGGTGCGATAACCACCCTTGGAACGGTTTATGATTCAAATCATCCAATTATGGATGGTGTTACCAGTATAACCAATCCCAATGAATACCGCAGTAACAATGCAACGATGACTACAGGTTCAGAAGTAATTGCTGAATGGAGCGATGGACTGCCATTGGTTGTTGTAAAAGAAAATTTAGGTCCGGCCAATGCAAGAAGGGCCGACATTAACATCTTCCCTCCCTCTTCAACTATCCGCAGTGATTTTTGGGATGCTTCAACTGATGGTGACATTCTATTAGCCAATGCATTGCTCTGGGTTTCCAAAAAATGCGACTGTGCGGATGTTGTCGTTAATAATGATCCAGGAAACTGCAGTGCCATTGTAAACTACGAAACTCCGACAGCAGAGGGAGCTGTTGTTTCGCAAATCGATAACAGTGGCTTAACAAGTGGCGATGATTTCCCGGTCGGATCAACCATTCAGCAATATGAATTTGATTTTGGCGGAGGGGATTTGGATACTTGCTCTTTCTATGTTATTGTTAATGACATTGAAGCTCCTGCATTTACCTGTCCTGAGGACATTGTTGTATTTAATGATCCTGGAGAAACCTGTGCTGTGGTGAATTTACCTGACCTGGGAACAATAACAAGTGGAGAAGCAGCACCCGGAATTACATTACCAAATGCGCCAACTAATCAGGCTGGGGTAGC
>JAZBNQ010000199.1:0-2759 GCA_036350775.1 Mariniphaga sp. | reverse complement strand
GTAATCCCAGATTTTTATCACGCGGTGCCCGTTGTACAATTCTTTTCCCGGATCGGGCGCATCGTTATGTACAACGTAAGCCTTGCCGTCGTCGTCGAAAAACATCGAAGGATCAATTCCGTTGAACCTGAGTTTGTAAGGATCACTCCAGCCTTCGAACGGATCTTTCGTTTTCACCACAATATTCCCAAAACCGCCCGCAAACTGCGTGGTAATCATGTAAAATGTGTCGTTGTTCGGATTGTATTTTATGGCAGGTGCATACACACCGGCGGCAATTCCCGTGTCGTGCACTTTAAGTTGCGATTTCCGATCCAGCACATGCCCGATTTGAGTCCAGTTTACCAAATCTTTTGAATGAAATATGGGCACGCCGGGAAACATAGCAAAAGATGAATGCACCATAAAATAATCATCACCCTTGCGGACTATGGCAGGATCGGGGTAACATCCCTGCAAAATGGGGCTGTAAAATTCATCGTTTTCAAGCGGAAAGTCTTTGTAAACCTGATCGTTCCCCTGATAAACGAATTGTGTAAACACTGGTTTGTTTTCGGATTGATTCTGTGAAGCGTAAGAATTCATGTGGCCATTTCCATTTAAAGTCAACAGAACCAAAGAAATGGAGATAAACAGCGATAAGGAATTTAATTTGTATTTCATTTTTGTTATGGTTTTATTTTTTCTAATTACTGAAATGATTTTTTCTACTAATTTTTGTCCTGAAAACTACTGATTGTCAAATTTGAACAACAATTGCGAAAACCTGTAAAGACTGGCTTTCCAAACTTCAAAATCGTGGTTTCCGTCGTAAATTTCATAAATGTGCGAAACATTGTTTTGCTCCAAGTAGTCGCTTGTTCGTTTGCTGAAATTGAGGAGCCTGTCTTTATCGCCACAGGAAATCCAGAGCAGTTTCAGTTTTTCTTTGGCCTCTGCCGGATTTGGTACCAATTCTTCAGGAGATTTGGTATTGGGCGCCGATGAAAATCCGCCAACCCAGGCAAATTCATCCAGGTTGCCCAAACCAAAGTTGAGCGACTGGCCGCCACCCATCGACAAACCGACAATGGCCCTGTGTTCGCGGTTTTTAACCACCGGATAATTTTTTTCAACGAAAGGAATTACATCATTTAATAAATCCTTTTCGAACCTCGCAAATGCCTCCTGTTTTTCTGGGGCAAAAACATTTCCGGTGGCCCGGTCGTCCTTCATGGCCCTGCCATTGGGCATCACCACAATCATGGGTTCCAGTTTGTTTTCGGCATACAGATTATCGAAAATAACCTGCGGTTTTCCACCGTTTAGCCATTCAAATTCATCGCCGCCAATGCCATGCAGAAGATACAGTACAGGATATTTTTCAGCATTGGAAAATCCGGGCGGTGTGTAAATAACAGCACTCCGGTTGTTGCCAACTGTATTCGAATAATAGGTGACGGTATCGATTTTTCCGTGGGGAATTTCGGAACGAACTACATCGAATCCGGCTGGCACAGGTTCATTTACAATCTGGGAATTGACAATCAGGCCTGAAAGAAGAGGAACAATCATAAAAATCAACTTTTTCATAGCAGGTCCATTTTATTTGGTACAGAATAATTATCAAAAAAAGTAAAAATTACTGTTAAAAGAAATATTACAAGGCATTTTTTTTTCAAAAGTACCCTGTCCAGTAAATTTTTACATTTTACTTTCTCAGCAACCGGATGTAATAAACACCACCTGCTGTGCTTCCCGGGTGCGCCTGAAATTTAACCCGGACAGATTCTTTCCCTGAAACCATCGAATCAGGGATTTCATACGTTACATCCTGGAATTTCGACTGGAACCATCTCCCGGTATTATCTTCCGAAACCAGTTTTTGGTCGTCTATAAAAATATCGAATTTCCGGCTGCCCCATTCGTAGCCCCAGTAACGTACCATCAACTCCAGATTCTTTTCGCCGTTGGTTTTCATCAGGTAGCTGAAGTATCCTCCGCTCCGGGCATCGCGGTAAAATTCATCCCAGTTGTTTCCTGCATTTGAATTTTCGGCTTCCATGGCGTGGTCGGCCTCAGGTTGTTGCTCGCCAGGAGCCACATAATCGATGGTGCGGTTTTGCAGTTCCAGCATCTCCTTTTCAGACCGCGCAATGGAATCAAGATGTGCCTGGTAGCCAGTCTTCGACAAAACCATCCAGTACATACTATACCTTGAATCATGAATCTGGAAAAAAGGTTCCAGAACAACTTCCTGTGCATTAATCATTTTTAAACCTGTAAGTTTCCAGGTCAATGAGCTGTTCTGTACCGATTTCAGGTTTTCTATGACTTCAGAAACATCGTCGGCAATAATCACAGGTGCTTCATCAATTGGCAATCTTTCGCCATGTGCTATGTGGCCCCAGCGACTGTCGTCGGCCACCAGTCCGGCCAAATCGTGGTTTCCGGCTTTGGCCGCCAGCAAAAAGGGTCCGTACATAAATGCATAGTAATTGGGGACATTCGGCATTTGTTCCAGCCTGTGCTGCATTGGAAGTTCAATTTCCACTATATCTCCTTTTTCCCAGTTTCTATCCACAGAAATGTAGGAAGAAGGATTTTTTACGATTGCCAATTCTTCGCCATTCACAATAATTTTCAGTTTGTTTTCAGCAATCCAGCCCGGAAACCGCACTTTCAACTCAAACTTTGCTGAACCTTCGGTTACTGTTAATTTTGTTTTTTCTTCGTATGGAAAATTGGTTTCCTGTTTTATGCGAATACCTTTTCCCCGC
>JAZBNQ010000198.1:0-5604 GCA_036350775.1 Mariniphaga sp. | reverse complement strand
TTAC
Source organism: Mariniphaga sp. (assembly GCA_036350775.1). Lineage (GTDB taxonomy): Bacteria > Bacteroidota > Bacteroidia > Bacteroidales > Prolixibacteraceae > Mariniphaga. Next base: position 5,600 of record JAZBNQ010000198.1, on the reverse strand, counting down.
CGTTTGAAAAGGTGCTGCAAATATATACTTTCTTTTTTTTCCGACAATACAAAAGAAAAATATTTTTCAGGTTGATTTCAAATGGCTGATTTGATGATTTTTATACTTTATTATTTTTTAATTTTTATGAGGTTTTCTGGTTTTAGCGTGCGTTCTCCATTCCATCGGTAGGCAAGTAATCTCTTACTTCCGGCAATGCAGGTGTCGAGGCAGCAAATATTTGGCTTAATAATATGCGGTCCGTTGCCCCGGCAGTAGTGTCCGAAAAATACAATGGGTGCTTCTTCAGGGTAGGGAAGGCTTTCGGGTAAAATTTCCTTTGGAATAGTATATCCGGGCATGTGAAATTTACTTTCAAACGATATTTCCTCGAACGTTTTTCCCATTGGATTTTCCCACCAGCGTATTCGGAATGAACGTGGAGAGACTCCTTTATTATTGATTATTTTTAAATCGCCCGGCATATTAAACTGCATCCCTTTTGTTAGCAACCAGACGTTTGTTGCCCATTCAGATTCTGGATTTTTATAAACCTTTCTAAAGATTTCTTTTTTAATTTTTCCTTGTGGCAGATTATTTTTCATAAAATTTATTGCCTTTTCTGACCAGCAGGCATGAACAATTCTGATTCCATCCAATTCAAGGAAAAGGGGAAGGGTGCGTAACCAGCGTAAATGTTCCTGCCACTCTTCGGGCGCATCAATAAATTCGTTAAAAGTTTTTAAACCTGAAATGAAATTTTTCAGCAGCGGTTTTACCAGCGGATTTCCTTTTTTATCTTTTAGGTAGGCAATAATTACATTAATCTCATGGTTCCCCAAAACAGCTAGTGCATTTCCGCTTTCTACCATTTTTCTGATTATACGGATGGTTTTTTTTATTTGAGGCCCACGATTAATGAAATCTCCCACAAAAACAGCCTTGCGGTCTGGGTGGAAGTATCCTTCAGGTGTTTTTTCGTATCCCAGTTCCAACAAAAGTTTTTTCAATAGCTGGGCATGCCCGTGCACATCTCCAATTATATCGTACATATTCTAATATTGAACTTCGAAAATAAAAAATAGCTGCCAGAAATGACAGCTATTTTCAGTTTTTATTTTGAATGATGATTACCAGAAATAAGCATAAAATACCAGGATGATGGTAATAATTATTACCGAATTGATGACATCCCAGTAATTGTAAGAAGCCCGAACTTCAGCCATTTGTTCTTTGGATGCGGTTCCCAAAGTAAGGCCGGCTATTACAAGCGGATCTTTTGGTTTGGTAAAGTAACTAATAATTACCATTGAAATAATTACGAGCACAAACAGGTAAATTTCGTAATGTAACCAGTTGTGCACCATAAAAATTTTATAAATCAGCGAAGTTTCTTCAATGCCTCCTGCGAATATATTCAGCCCCAGGCGGGTCATACCCAGCGTAAATCCGATGAGCAATCCCCAGAAACCGGCTGCCGGCGTAGTTCTTTTTGAAACAACTCCCAAAAGGAAAACCGCAGCAATACCTGGAGCCAGCAATGACTGAACATCCTGCAGGTACTCGTACAAAACTTTTCCAAGCCCTTTCATTACGGGAATCCAGGCAATACCAAGCAAAACAATAACAATTGTTGCAATGCGGCCAACAATTACATAATGGCGCTCTTTTTCGTTAGGCCTGTATTTTTGATAAAAATCTACTGTAAACAGCATGGCCGAAGAGTTAAATAGCGAAGCCAGCGAACTCATAAGTGCTGCCAAAATTCCACCAATTACAATTCCGGTGAATCCCATTGGCAGGAGTTCTTTAACCATGGTTGAAAAGGCTGCATCATTAGATTCCAGCGTAAGCAATCCTTTTTGCTGCAAGGCATAAGCAATCATTCCCGGAATAAGAAAAATGAAAACTGGTGTAAGTTTAAGGTAGGCCCCAAAAATGGTTCCCCGGCGCGATTGTTTCATATCTCGGCCCGAAAGCACACGCTGAACGATAAACTGGTCGGTACACCAGTACCAGAAACCAATAATTGCTGAACCCAGAATAACTCCTGTCCAGGGGAAATCCGGATCTTTGGGCGAACGGATTAAACTGGTCATGGAATCACCGTGAACTGTAACGTTGGCGCTGCAAATTTCCATCATTTCATTCCAGCCACCAACTTTAATTAATCCCAATACAAGTACTGCAATAGATCCGATGAGCAGTATGGGGGTTTGCAAAACCGATGTGTAAAGTACGGCTTTCATTCCGCCAAATGTGGTATATAAACCTGTAAGAACAACAAGTCCCACGGCACTAATCCAAAAGAAGTCGATGTCGTACCCAAAAAAAGTGATGTATTCAATATCAAACACATCTTTAAAAACAACACCGCCTGCATAAACGGTAACGGCAACTTTTGTAAGTACATAACTTACCAGCGAAATAACCGAAAGGAAAGATCGGGCATGTGGGTTATACCTGCGTTCCAGAAATTCGGGCATGGTAAATACCTTGCTGCGTGCATAAAACGGAACAAACAGCCAGCCCAGCATCAAAATCATCCAGCCATGCATTTCCCAGTGGGCCATTGCCATGCCGCTTTCGGCGCCTGCACCGGCAAGACCGACCAAATGCTCCGATCCAATATTGGAGGCAAAAATTGATGCACCAATGGCAATCCAGGTGGCATCGCGTCCGGCCAGAAAATAGTCGGCGGTGTCTTTGTCTTTTTTCCTTAATGCATAAAATACAACTCCAATTAATCCTATTACGAATAATCCCAGTACAATCCAGTCGAGTGTTGTCATTGCAGTAGTTTTATAGTTTAAAAATCTGTTTTATAATTCTGAGTTATAGTCAGTATTTAACAATTCGTTCCAGTTCTTTTTCCAGCTTATTGGGTTTTACCCGGTAATAGTAGGCTCCTTTTTTCGATTCGGTAGAATTCTTATCATCGAGCTTATCAAGCACATCCAGCGAAAGTATTTTTTTTCGGAAATTTCCCGGATCAAAAGCTCTTTGATAAATGGCTTCATATAATTTTCGCAATTGCAGCAACGTAAATTTCGATGGGAGCAATTCGCTTCCAACCAAACTCGAACCGGCTTTTTGCTGCAGTTTTTTTAATGATTGCTGAATCATTTCACCATGGTCGAAAATTAGCGGAGGCAACTCGTTTACAGGCCACCATTTTGCGCCAAATTCTTCGGCCTTGCTTTTTTTGTGCCGGCCAATTTTTATCAGCGCGAAGTAAGTAATGCTAATTACCCTTTCCGATATTTCACGGTCGGGTTCCGAGAATGTATTTACCTGCTCAAGGAAGATATCATTTAATCCTGTAGTTTGCTTTAAAACCCTGCATGCGGCCTGCTCTGCCGATTCATTTTCCTGAACAAAACCTCCCATTAGCGACCAATTCCCTTTTTCCGGTTCAAAAGCGCGAGGATAAAGGAGTAACTTCAGTTCACCTTCTTCGTACCCGAAAACAACGCAGTCAACTGCTATCAAAAACCTGGGATGTTGTTTGTAAAAATCCATCTTTTTAGAAATAAAGCGTAAATCTAAAAAAGTGTTTTTTACTGTTTTCAGTTTTCTCCGGTTTTTTATAAAAATATGTTATAAAACAGGTTGAAAAAAATGAACCGGGAAGTAATCGCACATTTTGCAATACTTCCCGGCTTACATTTTTTTTATTTTTTTCGAAGTCCTTTAGCCGTGCGGTCTTCAAGCGGTGGTGCGGGTGTCATCAAATGTTTGTTTTCTTTGGTGAGTTTCAGTACTTCCTCCACCACTTTCTCCATTTGCGGATCGCGGCCTTTCATCAACAAATTCGGGTCGTCCCAAACTTCAAAGTCAGGTGAAACGCCTTCTCCTTCCCAGAACCAGTGGCCGGCATTATCGTACAGTCGGGCGCCGGGAACAGTAATGGAACCACCGTCGATAAGCTGGTGGCCGGTGGCCGGTCCTACCAAAATACCCAATGTGCGTTCGCCAACGATTGGTCCTGCTTCCAGCACTTTAAATGCCCATGGAAGCCCGTCGCCACCTGAACCGGCCCAGCCGTTAATAAGCATCCCTACTGGTCCGGTATTGGTTTTTATCGGATTGGTGTGATCTTTTCCGTGACGCCAGTGCAAATTGTAGGTAACCGGGCGCTGAATCAATTCCAGGAACCTGTCGGCCAACTGTCCGCCGCCATTAAAACGTTCATCCAGTATAAATCCTTTTTTATCGAGCTGACCGTAAAACATCCGCACCAATTCAAGTTGCCCGCGCGATGCAGTGTTCGACATATAAATGTAGCCCAGTTGACCATCGGAAAGTTCATCCACCATTTTGCGGTTATTTTCAATCCATTCCAGGTACCTTAAGTTGTTCTCCTGTCCCGGTGACAAACATTCAACAACCACATCTTTTGCATCTTCTTTTTTTCCTGTGCTGCTGATTTGCAGTTTTACGGTTTTTCGTGAAAGCCCTTCAAAAGCTGCATACGGGTCTTTTTCAGGATCGATGGAAGTACCGTTTACAGACAGAATGTAATCGCCTTCTTTTACATCTACACCAGGAATATCAAACGGTGAACGCACTTCGGTATCCCATTCAGCAGGTTTAACAATGCGTTTAATCCGGTACTGTTTTCCGTCCTTTTCCCAGTCGATACCCAGAAATCCGTTGGAGCGCGAAGGAGTGCTTTCCGTATCGCCACCCCCTGCATAGGTGTGTCCGGCGCTCAACTCTGCAACAAGGTTAAGCTGAAGGTTTGTTAAATCCCAGCGGGTGCGCACGTCGTCCAGCAGTTTTCCGTAACGTTCCCGTAATTCTTCCCAATCCAGGCCATGCATATTCGGATCATAGAAAAAGTCGCGGTGCCGGCGCCAGGTGTCCGTAAATATCTGTTTCCATTCTTCTTTGGGAATCAAATCCATCACCAGCCCATCTGTTGGAATGGGTTTTTCAATTTTCTGACCTGCTGAAGGCTGTATAATTCCGTATTTATTCTGGCTGGATACCAGCATTGATTTTCCATCGGCAGTGGCTGTTACGCGGCTTACATCACCCATAATTTCTTTTTCCTCGCGTTCTTTTAAATCGAAAAAGTGAAGCGATGCGGAACGTTCGCCCGACCCGGTATTTGGTCTGCGCAGGTAAACCAGTTTTCCTTCAAAAGGAATTAATACCGATATATTTCCGGCTTTTGGGGGTAAAATTGTCAGGCGTGCTTCCATATTTTCGAAGTCGATTTCCACCTTCACCCCATTTTCTTCTTCCTTCTCTTCAGTTCCGTTTTTATCTTTTTCTTTCTCCTCTTTCTTTTCACCGGCTTTGTCCTTGTCCTTTTCGTCGTCTTTCTTTTCCTCTTCCTTAATCTCTACTTCATCATTTTTGGGCTCCAAAAGTGAAGGCGTGTCTGCTTTCAGGGCAATGGCTGCAATCTGTGTGGAATTGGGATAAATCCAGGTACCGTCGCCCAGCGATGAGTAGGCAGCATCCATGCTGCGGTTGGTGAGGTAAAACAGGTATTTGCCATCGGTGCTAAACACCGGGAAGTTGTCGTCGTAAAAACCCGAAGTAACCTGCCGGAGTTTTTTGTCTTCGGCATTAAAAATGAAAACCGCTGAATTTGAATTATCGAGCCC
>JAZBNQ010000197.1:0-2118 GCA_036350775.1 Mariniphaga sp. | reverse complement strand
TTTCCTACAGCATTTTCGCATCCTTCCCAATTGGTTTGAATGGTTGCATCGCTGTATAAATAATCTTCCGGTGTTATTAATTCCGGATAGCCTTTCCACCCGGCCAACGGTCCAAAAAAATCACCGGCTTTTGCGTTTGGATCCATGGCAGCCCGGATAATTCCTGTTGCCCCGTCTTCGGCGGTTTGCGCCTGAGCCATAAATCCTGTTTTATCATCCATGCCTCCGTCGGCAGTGGTTGTTACCTGCAAATTGGTAAGTGCAAGTCCGGGATGTGCCAAAAGCGGAATGACATTGTTAATACCCGCTTCTTCCAGTTTCTTTTTCAGGCCGTAAGTAAATGCACAGTTTGCCAGTTTGGTCTGATGATAACGCTCCCACCGGGCACCCTGGAAGTTTTGGTTTTCCTCTTCGGAACCATTCCCTCCCAAATTTCCTCCTCTTTTTTCAAAGTATTTCATTTCAAGGGGGCCGCCTAATCGTGCCATCGAAGAATGATTGACAATACGGGCACCCTCACTTTTCTTTAAAAGCGGAAATAACTCTTTTGTAATTAAAAAATGCGACAGGCAATTGGTTTGCATCTGCACATCATAGCCATCAACCGTGGCTTCATCTTTAAGGGCCATGACTCCGGCATTATTTACCAACACATCAATTACCTCATATTTTGATTTAATGGCTTCCACAGCATTTCGAACACTTTCAAAGTTTTGCAGGTCGCACGCAATGGAATCAAACTTGCCCGAAGGAACAGCTTCCTGAAGCTGCTGATGCGCTTTTTTTGAACGGTCACTTTCCCGGTTCAGCAGTACGACATTCGCTCCCTTTTTTGCAAGTTCCCGGGCAAATACAAAGCCGGTTCCACTGGTCGTTCCGGTAACTACTACTGTTTTACCGGTCATATCCTGGCCGTGATTTTTTATCACCGCATCAAGATGTTCTGTTTTAATTTGTTCTGTCATTATTTATTGTTTTATGAATTACTTAAACCCTTATTTATGGGCACGTTAAAACAACAACAGCGCGGCTTATTTGTTTTGACGGCACCAAAACGCGAAGTTGGACTGCGGGGTGTTTTGTGGTGTGCGTTGGACGGGGAAGTTTCGGGTTCCGGGTTCAAAGTTCAGAGTTCCGGGTTCAAAATTAAGAAAAGTTGCTGGATGTAACAGTTCACTGGTCAATGTTCTCTGACTACTGGTCAAAAGAATTTTGTGATTTCAAAAGTTGTTTTGAATAGGTTTCGAGGTTTTTCCAGATTACCACTAACCGGTTGATCTCTTCAGGCAGAAGGTTTAATTCTGCTATTTGCACCTCTTTGTAAGATGGATATTCGTGTGCAATGTTGTTTCTTGTTTGCCTTAGTTTTACCCAATCTTTTGCATTTCCCAGCAAATTGAGTTTCTCCAGTTTAAAGAGAATATCGATAAAAGGAAGCCCGGAAACATCCTCTTCGAGGGCTTCAAGCAGTTGCTTAAAGAGGCGGTTTCCCATACTATCCTGTAGTTTTGAAAACCGATAAATTAACTGATCAAACAAGGCCATTTCCAACTGAGAAATTTGTCCAAAGTTTGATTCAGTTAAAGGAAAATATTTTTTTACATTATCAAAAGCAAACATCATGCGCTGATGATGTAAATCACAAACTGCAAGGGTTTCAGTTAATTTATCTTTCAATTCCTGTGTCAGCATAATCGTATTCCGGTACGGTATATTGTTTTAAAAAATTGGGATTTATGCAGGTCGGGATTATCGAGTACCACATCAATTTTTTGTTCTCCGATTCTAAATATAAGATCGGTAATAAAATTTATTTTAGTCCGGACATCCGGTTTATCTTTACTTTGTTTACGAATGAATAAGTCGATATCGCCACCACGCTTATTATCACTGGTTCGCGATCCGAATAAAATAACCTGCACGTCTTTCCCAAAATGCTGTTGAGCAAGGTCTTTAATGCTTTCTATTTCAAATTCATTTAAACGCATATACAAAAATAGTAATATTTTCCCATGTAAGGGACAACATAATTATTCGGGATTCCCGCCTGGTTTAAACAGGTTTTGAGTTGGGAAAAGTTGCTGGGTGCCGGTTAGGAAAAGTTTCGGGTTTCGGGTT
>JAZBNQ010000196.1:0-9825 GCA_036350775.1 Mariniphaga sp. | reverse complement strand
CCCCAGGCTTCGTTAGCTGCTTCGGCATAATTCAGGAATAATTCAGTATAACGAATATGTGTATTGAAATGCTCTTGAGATGATGATGAAGACGGATCTACGTTTACATCTTCCCTCAATAACTTTTTCATGTAATATCCGGTACGGGTTGAATTTTCGAGCGCACCGATGGCATCATCTCCTTCGCCTACACCGGTTTCTATTGAATTCCCGCGCATGGTGCTACCATCATAAACAATGTATAAAGATAACCGGGGATCCCTGCCTGAGTATGGATTCTCCAGATCAAAACCTGAGTTCGGATCATTAATGGGGTAACCATTTGCCATGGGGAATGCATCCACCAGATTTTGAGACGGATTTATTTCGCCATCTCCGTAAATTGAAGGCGGAAAATTATCTCCTTCACGTGCATTATTATTATAAATCGGCCTTCTCCAAAGAATTTCCTGAAGGTCTTGTCTATCACCACTTGTTAGTTTCGCTTCATTCACCTGGTCTTTCAGGTAAAATATGTGGCCTTTGGGATCCAAACCGCTCACTCCTCCTATATCGTTTAACAATTCCGCCGTATAATTTGCTGCATTTTCCCATAATGAACTGTTATTTTCAAGATTAAATGCAGGACTTGCAGCCAGCAAAGCAAGGCGTGCCTTAATGGCCTTGGCATGACGTCCGCTCATGCGCTGTAACGTATTGTTTCCGAAAACGGTATTGTAATTATCGAGCGAAACTCCTCCAAACCCAGCCGGAATATTTCCTTCAGATACATCGCCATAGTCCATTGGAAGGTATTCCAATGACTTATCCAAATCGGCATAGGCACTTTGAACTGATTGAGCAAAATTGTCTCTTGGTTTGGAAAAATCTTCCTGGCTTTCCAGAAATTCATTGTATTCCGGAATGCCAAGTAATTCTCCGTTCTCGCCAACACCGGCATGGTTTCGTAAAAGGAAATATTTCATCAATCCTCTTAATGCATAGGCTTCACCAGTGAGCCTTCTTACATAAAGGTCGTTCAGTGTTTCGTCGGTCCATTTCCATGGTACTTCTTCCACAACATCCAAAAACTGGTTTAACGACATGATAGACCTGTTGCAATTGTCCCAAAGGTTTTGTGGATTATATAAAGCAGTCCACTCACCGGTTGCCATTCGCATGTACGAACTGAATTTATCGTTGGTAACCGCATCGTCAGTGGCTACTTCATCCCAGTTGTAATCATTTGTAGGAATATAAGCATAAGCTCTCAGAAGTAATCCTTCTGCAAATTCCGGATCATCGTAAACACGCTGCAACGTACTGTGGTTATCGTCCTCAGGTTCCAGCAATGTGCACGATGATGCAAACATTACTAAAATCAGCAGCAATGACCATATTCTATTTAATTTCATAATTATTCTTTTTTAATGAATTAAAAATTAGCTTTTAAACCCAGCGAAAAAGTTCTGTAATAAGGTTCGCTACCTACTCTTAAATCCCTTATTTCACGGTTTTTTGCAAATTGGTAAACATCAGATGCATCAACAAACACATCCAGGTTTTTCATAAACAACGTATTGGCAACTACCTGAGGTACTTTATAAGTAAGCTGAATTTTTCTGATGCTGAAATAGTCGTTGTTATACAGCCAGTAACTTGACCTGCGGAAGTTGTTGTTGTCTGCTTCGGCACTTAATCTTGGAAAGGTAGCCGTATTTTTGGTTTCCGGGGTCCAGCTTCCAAGAACTACTTCGGAATACTTGTCGTTTCCGTCAACCCAGTAATAGTTGCCTTCCATAAAGGTTTCAGAACCTGAACGGCCTTCGCCCAAAACATAAAGGGTAAGGTCTTTATACGATAATTTAATGTCAACTCCACCAGAAAGCGGGGCTTGCCAGCGACGCAAATAAACTTCGTCATTTCCATCTACAATTCCGTCACCATTCTGGTCTTTGTATTTTATATCGCCAGGTTGCACGGCTCCAAATGCCTGAATCGGGCTGTTGTCAATATCGGCCTGATCTACGAACAGACCCAAAGCTTCCAAACCGAATGTTGCATCTCTCGGATGTCCCTGTCTGTATTGATAATCGTTGCTATATACTTCATCCACAATTAATCGCTCCGAAGTAACATAAAGCATATTCACACCTAATACTAAATTCAAATCACCAAACGACTTGTTTAAATCAATACCTGCTTCAACTCCCTTGTATTCGTCCGCTTCAAAGTTTTCGTAAGGAATATAGGGCGTATAAAAACTGGGGTAAATTGTATTTGGCCGGGTAACTAAATCGCTGTATTTTTCATAGAATACATTGGCTTCAACACCGAGCAGCTTATCGAAAAACAATCCTTCGAAACCGAAAGTTACTTCATTGCGTTTTGCAAAACCAAGATTTGGATTGTCGCTCCAGTTTGAAGTTACACCACCACGACTTCTGGTAGCTTCGTACCAGTTGTAACTGCCTGAACCTCCGTATCGGTTATCGTAGTAGAAAAATCCGCCAATGGGAAGGTCAGAATTTAGAATCCCGCCCGATAACCTTAATTTCAAATAGTCAATATTATCAGCCGATGCCATAAAATCTTCCTTGCTCATCATCCATGCAAGCCCCAAAGATGGAGAAAATCCACCCCGGTTACCTTCCGGTAATTTTACTGAATTGGCATAATTGCTGCTAAAATCAACCATGTACTTTTTATCGTAAACGTAATTCACCTGAAGTCCAACATGCGCTTGTTTCACACCCTGAAAATCATCGGTTTGTTTGAAATTACTTCCATAACCCAGCAACGAACCAGTTACATGATGTACATTGTTAAAAATGCGGTCGTAACTAAATAATCCGTAAAAACCAAACCTTCTGCGAAACATGGCATTTCCAACAGCCTGGGTTCCCGGGCGGTTATCTGTACCATGCTGTCTCAAATCAACAATAATATCTTCGTCTTCTGCCCATGTTGGTTCATACACCGAGTACTGATTGTAAACGGTTTGGTCATAAGCAGTAAAATAATCGAAACTGATGTTGGTGTGGAACGACAAACCCTGGGTTATTGCATTCAAGTCGAAATCAATCCGGTTATTGAAAGAAAACTTCCGGAAAATCCGTTCGTAAACCCCACCAGCGTAACCATCTCCAAAAGGTGTGGTAATGTAATTTGAATTTCCCCCGATAAGATACTCCCCATTCACATCGTTTTTTCTGGCGTTTAACAGGGTGTTTTCAGGATCAATTAAATCAATCGGCAACAACGGCGTATATAAATGAGGCCTGATGCTTGCAGCTGAACTCCAGTAGTTTCCCCGCTGACTTCTATTGTTTCCGAAAAGGGAAACACCATCAACCGATGTTTTAATCCAGTCGTTCACCTTTAAGTCAACATTACCACGTACGTTGAATACGTTATTTCGCGCATTGGCGCCTTCGCCAAAATCAAGCAACCCGCCGGCAGAATACCAGCCTACATTTGAGTAATACTTGGCCACATCATTTCCCCCGGAAAACTGACCGTTTAAATCGAAATAACTCTTAAATGATTTCAGGTATTCATCAGAATAGTAATCTACATCCGGATAGCGGTATTCATTACCCGACCTGTGATTTTCGATATCTTCAGGACTGAATGTTTCAGTCTGTCCATCATTGGTTCTGGCCAGGTTGTAATACGTCATGTAATCAGCAGAATTCAGAAACTTAGGTAAGGCCCGTGGCGTTGAAATACCGTAATTGGCAGAAAAATTTGATTGCTTTTTAAACGCTTCGCCACGTTTGGTTGTAATTAAAACTACACCGTTAACAGCAGCACTACCGTATAAAATAGCTGAGTTTACATCTTTCAAAACAGTAATGTCTTCAATCTCAGATAACCTCAGCGATTCAATATCACGCGGAAGGCCATCCACAACAAACAAGGCATTACCTGAAAAAAGACCACTACCGGTGGCATCAGCCACATCAATTCCAATACCGATTCCCCTGATGCTGTTGCTTCCGAGCATCCCTAAAGTACGTCCGGTTAACACATCGCCGGCCCAAATGGTATTGTCATAAGCATTCACCTTGTCTCCATTCACATTACTGTAAGCACCCACAACATTTCCTTCATTAACTTTACGGAAGGCCAAATCTACCATTTCATCACTTCCATAAAGAAACGGTGTCGATTTCAGACTGATGTTGGTTCTGTTTCTGGCTTCATCTATGGTAACAGCAGTATTTTCATACCCGTCTGCTTCTACAACCACCTTCGAGCCCGGCTCAATAAGCAATGTAAATTTGCCGCTGGCATCAGTTTTCGTATAGGCACTGCCACTGAAGATTTCTGCATTTTCAATCGGGTTGCCGTTTTCATCGACAATAACCGACTCAATGGTTACTAACCTCTCTTGCTGGGCAAACACTCCATTGGATTGGAATAGAATAACCACACATAGAAAGGCTAATAGTATATAATATTTTTTCTTCATCTGTTAAAGTTTTTAATTAATCGTTATAGATTACCATCCCGGATTTTGTGGAAAACCCTCATACAATTTTGTAAAACCAACCTGAATGGGTAACCAGTTGTGTTTTTTCTCAGCAACCCGGGTAACTATAACCCTTTCAGAAATGTTTATCGGTTTTCCATCAGGTCCCCTTTCAAAATCAATGGCTGTTTTATCGAGGTACCTCGGATCATGATTCCGGTTCCACCGGCGCAAGTCGCAAAAGCGGGCACCTTCAAAAATCAGTTCAACAGCGCGCTCACGCACTATCTCTTCGAAAAATACATCGCGGCTACCGGTATATTTTGAATCGATATCGGGTAGCTGTGCCCGGTTACGCACTGCATTTATTGCATCTACGGCAGTCATAGGGTAATTGCCCGAAGTACTTTGTGGCGTACCGCCGTTGCTCGCAAATAATACAGCCTCGGCATACATTAAATAAACATCAGCCATACGCAGGTAAGGAACATAAGCTGAAACCCTACCGGCCATGGAAGTATTGAAGTCCTTCCCCATGTTGTTAAATTTCCGGGAATAATAACCAGTTACACTGGGCGGATTAATTTGGGAACGGTGGCGTCCGCCAATAAACAGCTCGGCAAATTTATCTTCAGCCTTATCCCTGTGAATCTGGTCACCATCTTTAACTATTATCTGATAAAAACGCGGATCGCGGTTCGTCCACGGGTCATTTGGATCGTATCCTGATTCAGGATCATCAATGGGTAAGCCATTTGCCATTCCATAATTTTGTACAATGTTATGGGTAGGCACATCAGCATTTGAGCCACTGTTCAAAGCAAAAGAAGACGGAACAGTTGCTCCGATTGTTGACCACCTGATACGCGTATGGTTATAAATGGTAGGCCTCATGATAGCTTCTTTTCCTCCCGGATGTTGTCGGTTGGGATGAAAGAAATTCAACATATACTGATCCCACGGTTGTAATCCGTAAATTCCTGTTTCATCGGCCAATTTGAGCAGTTCGCCAAATGCCTGTGCAGCTTGCTGGGCCAATTCGGCATTGTAGGTATTACTTCCGTTTGCTTCTTCGTTAGGCATGGGGCTTGCAGCATACAACAATGCTTTACCAAGGTACCCCAGGGCAAAAAATTTGTTGACCCGCTGATCGTTGTGCCCCTCAGTAATTTTCCCAACGGTAGTTTCGTCCCAGTGGTTGGGTAACAAATCGGCAGCAGCCCTGAAATCTTCCGCCATTTTAATTGCAGTCTCCTGAAAGCTCAACCGGTTAAATTCTTCAGTTACCAGGCTTTCAGTTGGACTCAAAACTCTTGTAATATAGGGCATTCCACCCCAGTAACGAGAAAGTTCAAAATAGAACCATGCTCTGAAAAACAATGCCTGCCCTTTTAACAGATCTCTTTCTTCCTGCGTTCCTTCAAACAAACTTGGTTCCTCTTCAGTTCCTTCGAGTTTTTCCAACGCCAGGTTAGCTTTTCTTATGGCGTACCAGGCATATTCCCATACTCTTCTGTTCCTACCTTCCGATGATGACGGATTTACATTTTGCCCAAAAAAATAGCCCTCATTTCCCCAGTAATTTCCCAGGTCGAACTGATAGGGGTAATTATTAAGCGTTTCGTCGGCAAATAAATACTTGTTCCACGCACCACCTTTATCAGGATCCATTATACAGTTATACAACTCTTCCACAAATCCCTGAAAACTTCTGAAGTTTCCGTATGCGTCTTTTTCTGAGATGCTGGCTTCAGGCGCCTTATCCAAATAATCTTCGCATGAAGTTGAAATGAAAAACAGCATCAAGAAAAGCACATAAAAATTCTTATATTTTTTTATATTTTTCATATTCCTGATTATTAAAATGATAAGTCAATACCTAAGTTTATTCTTTTTACAGTGGGGTAAGCTCCCTGAGTGGCGCTCCCTCCTGAATAAGTTGTCGTTCTGTCATCCGGTAATTCAGACCAGAATAAAAGGTTATTTCCGTTAAGGAAAATTCTGAAATTAGAGAATCCGGCGTTTTTTACCCACTGCAAATCATTAAATGTGTAAGAAATTTCGGTGTTCTGCAATCTCAGGTACGATGCATCGTACAGGTAGTAATGGCCAATGTTTTCGGCCTGGGTTTTCCACCGGGGCAGAAACGAAGAGGCATCCGTATTATCTTTTGTCCAGTAATCTGCCACGTGGCCATAAACGATATCAATATCATTTTGATAGTTGTTGAAACCTACATACCGGTTGGCGTTATTCACACCGTAAAACTGAATCATAAAACTCAATCCACCATAGTTTGCACCCACCGTAAATGTAGCTGTATTCTGAGGAATTTCAGAATAACCGATTGGCGGGGTATCTTCGCTGTTTTTGATGATACCATCGGCATTAAAATCGATTAAATCGTAATACCCGGGAAGTTTGTCAGCATCGTTGTTTTCTGTGGGAACACTGGCATATACTTCATCCCAGTTATCGTAGAATTCGGTATTAAGCAATCTTTTCTGCTGACCAATCGGGTAACCCTTGGCTTTTAAATAATCGAACTGAAGCGGGGCATCATCGCGTTCAATAATTTCGTTTTCATTATGGGTAACCGCAAGGTTTGCCCATACATCGAAATTGTTGTTGATGCGTTTGTTAAAACCCAGTTCCACTTCAAAACCGTTTGATTTTACATGACCCAGGTTGGCACTTGGTGGCGTGGCACCGAAGAACGGCGGCACATTCCGGCTTCCGCCCGACATCAGAATGTCGGTCCGGTCTTCCGTGAAATAATCGAAGGTTAACGAAAGCAGGTTTTTTAATACACCAAATTCAACACCGAAGTTGGTTTTAATGGCATTTTCCCATTGAATATCGGGGTTACCAACAACCGCTTCACGGTAAAAATAATATGGTGCATAACCGGTGACTGAATTACTCAAACGGGCTCTTCCGCCGTATCCCAGTTGCGATTCATACAACCAGCGTGATCCACTCACTTTGTCATCGCCCACTTTTCCGATGCTGTAACGGAGTTTCAGCCGGTCCACCCAATCAAAGTTAAAAAAACTCTCATTGGAAACATACCAGCCAACTGCCACAGACGGGAAAAAGTCGAAGCGGTACCCCGGGCCAAACTGTTCCGAACCGTTGTAAGCACCGTTTGCTTCAAACAAATAACGGGCATCATAATCGTAAGTAGTACGGAAAACCCAGTCTTCGCGGTAGTTTTTAAACATACTTCCAACGGCATATTCTTCACGTTTAAATACACCCATACCTGAAACGCTGTGCACATCGAATGTACGGGCATAATTCATTTGGAACTGGTACATCAGCCTGCGCGAAACCGGGATGTAAGATGTCCAGTTTGCAGAGGTAATGTTTTCCTGGCGGATTGACCAAGGCCTTAAAAACCAGTCGTATTCTTCATCGCCAATTGGCAATAAAACGGTGTATTCACTTGGATCCTGGTCCGGTCCTTCGTATAACAACGGATAAATTTGTTTAAACGGAACATTAGTCCGGGCTTCTGCGGGGCGGATACTGTTTTGCTGATCGTAAATACCACCCTCAGAACGAATACTGTTGTCATAAAATAGAGAGGCTCTTGCGTTTAAACCTTCGGTAATAAAACTTAAATCCTGTTCCAGATTAAAATCGGCATTCAACTGGGTTTGCCGGGTTTGCCTGATCCCAATATTATAGACTGCCGCAATCGGGTTAACCGTATTGTTTCCACCTTCCTGGTAAGCACCCCAGCGGCCATCATCGTACATGGGCAGAAACAGGTTGGGCGCCAGACCATAGGTTGCACGCCACATCCAGGCATCGGCCCGGCTTGTACTTCCTTCGTTGTTGAAGTTTGTATTTTTCTGGCTGTAGTATCCCGAAAGGTTCAGCTTAAATTTTGTTGTTCTGGTCAGCGCAATGTCAATATTACTTCTGAAGTTAAACCTGTCGTAATTGTAATTGGGATCGTAGCTTTTATAATTGTCGTAATCTTCAAACATGTCTCCTTCGTGCAAATAGGCCAGCGAACCAAAATACTGAACAGCTTTGCTACCGCCCTGTGCATTCAGGGTCATGCGATGTGAAAAGCCAATATCTTTAAACATGGCATCTTCCCAGTCCACATTTGGATAAATTACGGCATACTCATCAGATTGCGGCCTTCTGTAACGCTGAACGATTTCATAAGGCACATAAGCATCCCAGGAAGGTTCGTTCAATACCCCTTCCCGCTCAATCATTTCATTTTTCGCCATCATGGCAGCATACGAATCAAGCTTATCCGGCTGGCGCGATAACATTTTACCTGTTGTGGTGTAGTTAAAGTTCAATTTGGTTTTTCCTTCCACACCACGTTTGGTGGTAATAAGGATAACCCCATTTGCACCTTTTACCCCAAAAACGGCAGTTGCCGAGGCATCTTTCAAAACAGAAATACTTTCTACCTCATTTACATCTATATTATTCATGTTTCGCTCAACGCCGTCAACCAAAATTAAAGGCTGGCCACCATTCCAGGTATTTTGTCCCCTAATATAAATATTGGTAGCACTTTCCCCGGTTAAAATACCTCCCGGTTCACCGGAAGAAGTTAAAGCAACCATTCCAGGAATTTGCCCAACCAGGCTTTCAGTAAGGTCGGTTGAGTTTCCCGAGCGGCGCAGTTCTTCATTTGAAGTCTGCGCGATGGAGCCTACAACACTTTCTTTTTTCTGGACACCATACCCTACTGCAACAACTTCTTCCAAACCAATAGATTCTACTTCCATGGTAACCGAAAACGAAGTTCTGCCAGCAAGTGCCAGCTCCTGGGTTCGCATACCAACAAATGAAAACACCAGTGTTTCGGCATTGGCAGGTACGCGAAGCGAAAAATCGCCATCCATATTGGTTACCGTACCAATGGAAGTACCTTTTACAAGTACCGTAACGCCAGGTAATGGCAATCCTTCCCAATCCGTTACATTTCCTGTAACTTCCCTTTGCTGTTGCTGTTCACCATCAATTGCAAACGAATTGATAGCAGGGAGCATTAATGCTAAAAGCAAAAAAGATGAAAGCAGTTTCAGTGTTAAAGCCGAAACTACCCGCAAACTTCCTCTGGGAAAGCATAATAATTTGCTCTTTTTTTTCTTCATAATTTACGATAAGTTAAAATTTGACAATATATACATGAGATTTATTAAATTGATTTATTCATAATGAAAAGACTAAGGAGGTAATCCGTAAAATAAATATCCGACCGGATTAAAATAATGGATAATTTTAATTTTCATTATTCAAATTTTAGTTCTTCAATTAGTTTTCAGAGAAAGGGAACCAATGCAAAATATTTGACAATGGTTCCTTATATACAACTAAACTAAACTATT
>JAZBNQ010000195.1:0-23233 GCA_036350775.1 Mariniphaga sp. | reverse complement strand
ATTGATATTTCTTCAGAAGTGTGAGCTCATTTTATTTTTCAGCTCTGTCACCTTTTCCAAATCGATGTCTTCGAATAACTTCATTATTTGTCTCACTGTTGCATCGTAACCCACCTGGTAAATATCTTCGGTTCTGTTAAAGTTGAATGTGCTGAATTCCCGTGCTTCGGGCGGTTCAATAACAAAATCGCAAATGCGTTTGCTTTCCTCCACATTTTGCGCAATGCCCAGTCTGAAAGCACGTTCGGCAATGGCCTTCAATCCGGTTACTTCTTCCTCGGGCCCGTTGTGATTCACATGTACGCCAATCAATACCTGGCATTTTTCACGGATGGCCTTGGCAGGCAGGTTGTTTAGCAGGCCGCCGTCAACATAAGTTTGTCCGTCAATAATCTGGGGTTCAAATACAACTGGAATGGAAGCGGATGCCATCACCCACTGAAAAAGTTTCCCTTCCGATTTTATTTCTTCCAGTCCGCTGTTTAGGTTGGTAACAACACAATAAAAGGGCATTTTAAGCGAAGAAAAGTCATCTTTACCAATCATCTCTTCCATTACTTTTTGCACCTTCCCCATATCAATTAATCCGCTGAACGGCTTGTGCCAGTTAATCATTTTGTGGAATTTGCTTTCTGCCAATGTTTTAAACATCTTTTTGGGCGAAATACCTGCCGCATAAAACACGCCCACAATTGCCCCCATGCTGGTGCCCGAAACCACTCGCGGTTTAATCCCAAATTCTTCCAGTGCCTGCAAAACGCCAATGTGGGCAATTCCACGGGCTCCCCCGCCGCTCAGTGCAATACCAAATTTGGGGAGGTCTTTTTTAGATGAGGTTGAATTCATTTCTTTTTTAATATTTTTTTAAGCTCTGGCATCATTCAATTTTTACAAATTCTCTAAAATTTTCTACATCTATTACTTTTGCCTCTGCATGATAAGTTTCAGTAAATGTTTTTGGTAATTTTTGATTTTTCTTTTTTTGCCACTTAAATTCAAATCCAAAAATTTTTCCTCCATTATCTTCCACAAAATCAACTTCCTGTTGTTGTTTTGTTCGCCAAAAGTAGGTGCGGGCAAGACTTTCTTTGTACTCAATTTGCTTCATCCTTTCTGAAATCAGGAAATTTTCCCAAAGTGCACCTTTATCTGTCCTCAGTTCAATTGGATTGAAATTACCAATTACCATATTTCTGATACCATTATCATAGAAATAAATCTTTTTATTGGTTTTTATTTCATTTCTAACGTTTCGGCTAAAGCTGCCGAGTTTAAAAATGATGTATCCTTTTTCCAGAATATCAATGTATTTGCTGACTGTATTTTTATCAACGTTTACAATTTGAGCTAATTCAGAATAGTTTACTTCGCTGCCAATCTGAAGAGCCAAAGCCTGAACCAGTTTATCCAGAACTTCAGGCTTACGTATTTCTGCGTATGAAAGAATATCTTTGTACAAATAACTGTTTACTAAATTCCTTAAAATACTGACTTCGTCACCTGCATGATTCAAAACATCAGGATAAAACCCATAAAGTAATCTGTTTTCTAAATTCTGCTCTGCGTGCAAAAAACCGTGATGGTTTTCATATTCTTCCCACGAAATCGGGAATAATTGATATTCCCACTTCCTGCCGGTCAAAGGTTCATTTATTTTGTTGGACAAATCAAAAGAAGATGAACCACTTGCAAATATTTGAATTTTTTTAAACCGATCAGTAATTATTTTCATTGTAAGTCCGATTCCCGCAATTCTCTGAGCTTCATCAATAAAGACATACTTATAATTTCCTAAAATCGTTCGGATCTGCTCCGTATTCGGTTCAGTCAGGAAAGACCTTGTTTTGGGGTCGTCTCCATCAAGAAGCAAATAATCTTTTGATTCAAGGATTGACTCAATCAGCGTTGTTTTTCCCACTTGTCGCGGGCCAGTTACAACAATCGCTTTTCCTGAATCAATACGATTTTTAATCCTTTCACTTAGAAACCTTGAATACATTGTTTTTACTGTAAAGATAATAACTTTTAATGAGTATATTCACCAAAAGTTATATTTTTATGTGAATGTATTTTGTTTTGCTACTGCCACGCGTTATTTCCTTAATTCTGTTTTGCAGTTTAAACAAAAATCCCGATGTACCGAAATCCCTGAACCACAAACATCACAAGTCCATCGCTTTTGCTCGTTTTCAAGAAATTTTTCCATTCCATTCGCTTTGATGAAATTGAGATTATCTAACATGCTCATGCTGTATTTTGTCCGGTAACGTTTATCAAGTTGTTTTAATCTTGAACAAGGAAACTTATCGCAATCGTAACAAAATCCGGATTCTGTTTTCGATAACAATTCACAATTCACTATGGCACAACTTCTGCAAACATTGGGTTTGTTTAAATCATTTTTTTTAAAACATCCTCCGCATGGTTTCTTTTCCCGCAGATATCCAATGCATAATCCACAGTTCATACCACATGCTGCAATCAGGCCCTGGTATTTTTGTTCCTGAATCATAACATCATTTGTTTGTAAATATCAATGTTTTTTACTGCATTTTTTATCATAAACTCTTATCCAACTGCCCTTTTTAGCTGTGAAGGACTGCCCATGTTCAGCAATTTTAGTATCAGTATTCCTTTTTAGGCTGATATATCTGACAAGTGATTTTCATCAATAATTTTATCTGAAAACAAAAGCTGTCCTGTTGAATTTTGCGTTTAAAATTAGGAATTCTTTCTTTAATTCAAACAAAATGAGTACATCAGTCACCGATTCATTCATTCTTCTTATTTTTGCCAAAATTTTCAGGGAAAATTGGAACCTGTAACGTTTCTGAAATATTTTAAGGGGCAGAAAAATTTTGCCGGTCTGGTCAAAAAACTGGCTGCCCCCCCGGGTGAAAAAATTCACCTGCATGGTCTTATTGGCTCTGCCAAAACCATTTTAGCAGCCAATCTTTTCCAGGAACTCCGCCAAAACATGGTACTCCTGCTCAACGACCGCGAAGATGCCGCCTATTTTTTCGACGATCTGAACAATCTGGGTTTCGGCGAATTTACCCTGTTTTTTCCATCATCGTACAAGCGCTCTGTGCAATATGGGGAACCTGAACAGGAAAACATTGTACAACGCACCGAAACACTAAACAAGTTGCGCGACAACGAAACCACCAACATCGTGGTTACTTATCCTGAAGCGCTGATTGAAACTGTGATTTCGCAAACTAACCTGGTGCAAAACACCTTGCAGGTTTCCACAGGAGATAAAATTTCCATCGAGTTTATCAATGAGTTTTTATATGAATATGGTTTTGAACGGGTGGATTTTGTTTACGAACCTGGCCAGTTCGCGGTTCGTGGAAGCATCGTGGATGTATTTTCCTATTCCAACGAAGACCCATACCGGCTCGACTTTTTTGGCGACGAGGTGGAATCCATTCGCAGTTTCAACATCGACAACCAGATTTCAAAAGAAACGTTCAAAAAAATAACAGTCGTCCCTAACATACAAAATGAAAAGCTGGAAGGCAACCGGGTTTCGTTGTTTGAATTTATTCCGGAAAACACGTTATGTTTTGGAGACAACCTGAACCAGTGCTTTTTTCAGGTTAACGAAATTCACCGGCAAACCATTCTGGCCAAAGCCGGGGAGGACAATCTGGCTGAGAGGATTGTTACAGGCGATGTACTTAAAAAACAATTGGGAGCCAAAACGGTTTGCGACTGGGGAATCGACCTTTGTTTTGAGCCTGATTCTGTTTTTAAATTTTCCAATGCCCGCCAGCCGGTTTTTAACAAAAAGTTCGATTTGCTGGGCGAAAACCTGGAAGAATACCAAAATGACGACTACGAAGTTTTTATCCTCTCGAACCAGGAAAAGCAAGTGGAACGGTTGCAGGCTATTTTTCGCGATATCAAAACTACCCTGCATTTTACCCCGGTAAATTTTACGCTGCAGGAAGGTTTTGTGGATCATGACCTGAAAATATGCTGCTACACCGACCACCAGATTTTTGAACGCTACCACCGGTTTAAACTGAAAACCCGCAAAGCGCAGCGCGAGGCCATTTCTATGAAGGAGTTGAACATGCTTCACCCCGGAGATTATGTGGTGCACATTGATCACGGTATTGGAAAGTTTGCAGGGCTGGTACGCACCGAAATTAACGGCAAGATGCAGGAGGCGATCCGTTTGGTTTACAAAAACAACGATTCGCTTTTGGTGAACATTCACTCGCTGCACCGCATTTCGAAATACAAAGGCAAAGATGGCTCCGAACCTACTTTGAACAAACTCGGAACCGGCGCCTGGCAGAAAATGAAAAACCGCACCAAAGCTAAGGTGAAGGACATTGCCAAAGAGCTGATTGCCCTGTATGCCGAGCGTTTAGCTGAAAAAGGTTTTGCCTTTTCACCCGACTCGTACCTGCAAACCGAGTTGGAAGCTTCTTTTATTTATGAAGATACTCCTGATCAGGAAAAAGCCACAGCAGCCGTAAAAGAGGATATGGAAAAACAAATTCCCATGGACCGACTGGTTTGTGGCGATGTGGGTTTCGGCAAAACCGAAGTGGCCATCCGGGCAGCGTTCAAATCGGTAACCGACAGCAAACAGGTGGCCGTGCTGGTGCCAACCACCATTCTGGCTTTACAGCATTACAAAACATTTTCCGAACGATTGGCAGATTTCCCTGTACGTGTGGAATATATCAGCCGGTTTAAAAGTTCAGCCGAAATAAAACAAACCCTGGCCGACCTCGCTGCCGGAAAAGTGGACATACTCATCGGTACCCACCGGCTGGTGAGCAAAGACGTAAAATTCAAAGACCTTGGGTTGCTCATCATCGACGAGGAACAGAAGTTCGGGGTTTCGGTAAAAGAAAAGCTAAAAAAGCTAAAAGTGAATGTGGACACGTTGACCCTAACCGCCACACCGATTCCCAGAACCTTACAGTTTTCGCTAATGGGCGCCCGCGATTTGTCCATCATTCAAACTCCGCCGCCCAACCGGTATCCCATTATTACCGAGGTGCACGGATTTAATGAACAACTCATACGCGAGGCCATTCTATACGAAGTGGCACGGAATGGGCAAGTATTTTTTATTCATAACCGGGTGCAAAATATTGTGGAAGTGGAGGCCACCATCAAACGAATTGTGCCGGGTGTTACCACTGCAGTGGGGCATGGCCAGATGGAAGGCCATCAACTGGAAAAAGTGATGTTGGGTTTTATCAATGGCGACTATGATGTTTTAATTGCTACTACCATCATCGAATCAGGCCTGGATATTCCCAACGCCAATACCATGATTATTAACCATGCCGAAAACTACGGTCTGAGCGATCTGCACCAGTTACGCGGTCGGGTGGGACGTTCCAATAAAAAAGCATTCTGCTACCTGATTACTCCACCGCTTGCAACTGTTAGTTCCGAAGCGCGGCGCAGGTTAAAAGCCATTGAAGAATTTTCCGACCTGGGAAGTGGTTTCAATATTGCCATGCAGGATCTCGACATCCGTGGGGCAGGAAACCTGCTGGGCGCCGAACAAAGTGGTTTTATTGCCGACATCGGGTTTGAAACGTATCACCGCATTCTTAACGAGGCTGTTCAGGAATTAAGGCAGGAAGAATTTAAGGGCGTTTTCAAAGAACACGATCAGAAGCAGTCGCAGGCATTTCTGAACATCAAATTCACGCAGGATTGCCAAATCGATACTGATATGGAACTGCTTTTCCCGCAAAGTTATATCCCCGGAAGTTCGGAAAGGATGCTGTTGTACCGTGAACTGGATAACATTGAAGATCAAAAACAACTGGAACAATTTCGCAACGGAATAGAAGACCGGTTCGGTGAACTTCCCCCGGAAACCCGCGAACTGCTTGAAGTGGTGAAACTTCGCTGGAAAGCTATTGAACTTGGCATGGAGAAAATCTTTTTAAAGGAAAATAAAATGATTTGCTATTTTATTTCCGACCAGCAATCTCCGTTTTACCAGTCGGCACTGTTTATGCAAATTGTGCAGTATGTACAAAAAAGTAAAACAAAAGGGCAAATGCGTGAGCGAAACCACAAACTTACACTCACTTTCTCTAACGTACCAAATGTGGAAACTGCCGGTTATATTTTGGAGGAGATGATTGGTGAAGTCATTCAGAAAACGGAATAATTCCAAAAACATTTTTTTAAATTTGCCGTTTCCCTGATTTAACCTTTTTAAACTTTGTTAGTCAAATCAGCTTATTATAGGAAAAACCATAGTATAAATTACTTAACAATTTAAGGACGTGGCAGCTAAAAGTATTTTCAGAATTTCTATCACTATTATTCTCACATTGGTGTTGGCAGGAATTATATTTTATCCGAAGTTAGAACCAATTTTTAGTTCTGACGAAGAAAACAGCCCGCAACCGGGTATGCGTGCAAGAAGTGGAGGGCAGCCGCTGTTTTCAAGTGGCTATGTTTTGGTACCCACAAAAATGGATGAACTAATTTACAGTACTGGTTCATTACTCCCGGACGAGGAAGTTGACCTGGCTTTCGAAACTTCGGGTAAAGTTGTAGGCCTTTATTTTGAAGAAGGGCGGAAAGTTAAGAAAGGCGAGTTGATGGCCAAAATAAATGACAGGCCATTGCAGGCACAATTGCTAAAATTACAAGCACAACAGAAACTCGTTCAGGAACGTGAATTCCGTCAGCGGCAATTGCTTGACCGCGATGCCATCAGCCGTGAAAGTTACGACCAGGTGGCCACCGAACTACAATCCATTGAAGCCGACCTGATGCTCATTGAAGCCCGTATTGCAGAAACCGAACTGCGTGCCCCTTTCGACGGAAGTGTTGGGTTACGTATGATTTCCGAAGGAGCTTTTGCTACAACTCAAACTAAAATTGTAAGGTTGGTAAAAACCCGTCCTCTCAAAATAGAATTTTCTATTCCTGAAAGATATGCAGGTGAAGTTGTCCCGGGCTTTCCCATTAGTTTTGTTGTTGATGGATTTCCGGAACCTTTCTCAGCAAATGTTTATGCTATTGATCCCAAGGTTGATATTAATACACGTACCATAGTAGTTCGCGCATTATATCCCAACATTGAAGAGCTAAAACCCGGTCGTTTTGCCAGTGTCCGTGCACGTCTTTCTGAAATTGAAAATGCAGTTTCGATACCCACAGAAGCTTTGATTGCTGAAATGTCGGGTGAAAAGGTTTTCATTTACAAAAACGGCAAAGCAAAAGAGGTAAAAGTTCAAACCGGGCTGCGAACAGAATCGCACATCCAAATTCGTGAAGGGCTAAACTTTGGAGATACGCTGCTTACTACGGCAATTTTGCAGCTCAGAGAAGATCTCCCTGTTCAGCTCGATACGTTAATTACTAATCAACAAATTGTGAATCAATAATATGAGCCTTTCATCTGTTAGTATAAAGCGACCCGTCCTGGCAACGGTATTTTCCCTGGTTATTTTGCTTTTTGGGGGAATCGGTATGACATTTCTGGGTGTCCGAGAGTTTCCCAGTGTCGATCCGCCCATCATCTCGGTAAGCACATCCTATCCTGGCGCCAACTCCGATGTTATTGAATCACAAATTACAGAGCCGCTGGAGCAATCTATAAACGGGATTCCGGGAATTCGCACCCTTACAAGCAGCAGCAGCCAGGGACGAAGCCGGATTACCGTGGAATTCGAACTTTCGGTTGACCTGGAAACGGCAGCCAACGATGTCCGCGATAAAGTTTCGCAGGCACAAAGGTATTTACCCCGCGACTGCGATCCGCCAACTGTTTCGAAAGCCGATGCCGATGCAAACCCTATTTTGATGGTAGCTGTTAAAAGTCCGAAACGTTCGTTGCTCGAACTTTCTGAAATTGCTGAACTCACTTTCAAAGAACAGCTTCAAACTGTATCAGGAGTAAGCTCGGTTGGCATTTGGGGGGAAAAAAGATATGCCATGCGCATTTGGCTCGATCCGGCAAAACTTGCAGGCTACCAAATGACTCCGCTTGATGTGCGTAACGCCATTGCACGTGAAAATGTGGAACTTCCTGCTGGCAGCATCGAGGGAAATACAACCGAACTGACCATCAGAACCCTGGGATTGATGACAACTTCAGAGGAGTTTAACAGCCTGATTTTAAAACAATCGGGTGACCAGCTTATCAGGGTAAGGGATGTTGGCCGTGCCGAACTGGGCCCGGAAGACCTGCGCGGTATCATGAAGATGAACGACGTTCCCATGGTAGCTACCGTAATTATTCCACAACCGGGTGCTAACCATATCGATATTGTTGACGATGTTTATGAACGGCTCGAGTTCATCAAAAAAGACCTGCCCGATGATGTGGAAATTGAAATTGGATTCGATAACACTGATTATATCCGGGCATCTATACGCGAAGTGCAAACTACCATTTATGTGGCATTTTTCCTGGTGGTGGTTATCATCTTTTTCTTTTTACGCGACTGGAGAACTACCATTATACCCATTTTGGTCATTCCGGTTTCGCTAATCGGCTCATTTTTCATTATGTACCTTGCGGGGTTTACTATTAATGTGCTCACCCTGCTTGCCATTGTGCTTTCAATTGGTTTGGTGGTTGATGATGCCATTGTTATGATGGAAAATATATATGTTAAAATTGAACAGGGAATGACACCTATGAAGGCCGGACTTGAAGGTGCCAATGAAATATTTTTTGCCATTATAGCCACAACAATTACTCTGGTTGCCGTTTTTTTTCCCATTGTTTTTCTTGAAGGAATGACCGGAAGGTTGTTTCGTGAATTCAGTATTGTAATTGCAGGAGCCGTAGCTATTTCATCCTTTGTGGCACTTACTTTTACGCCCATGTTATCAACCAAATTGCTGAAATCGAGGCAAAAACATAATCGTTTTTACAACTGGTCGGAAAAATATTTTGTTCGGCTCAACAATATCTATAAAAATTCACTTGAGGCCTTTCTTGAACGAAAATACATTTCTTTGTTTATTCTTATCGGAGCCGGGTTCCTGATATTTATTTTATGGCGCGTTATTCCGGCTGAAATGGCCCCATTGGAAGACCGATCGCAATTTAACGTGAATGTAACGTCACCTGAGGGAGCTACATACGAATTTAACTACGATTATGTTGAGAACATAGGAGAATTGGTGAAAAATGAGGTACCCGAAGCCGATAATATTGTTACACTGGTTCGCGGAAGTTGGGCATTTGTAAGGGCTGCCCTGGTTGATCCGTCAGAGCGCGAACGTTCACAGCAGGAAATTGCGGGCGAACTTTCGGGCGAACTTCGGAAAATGACCAAAGCCAGGGCCAGTGTCATTCAGCAATCAACCTTTGGTGGAAGACGCGCCAGGCAACCTATTCAGTATGTTTTGCAGGCTCCAACCATTGATAAGTTACGCGAAATTATACCTGTGTTTATGGCTGAGGTAAATCAAAATCCTATTTTTGTTCAACCCGATGTAAACCTGAAGTTTACCAAACCAGAATTACAGATTGAAATCAACCGCGACAAAGCCAACCTGTTAGGTGTTTCCACACAAAATATTGGTCAAACCCTTCAGCTGGCGCTCAGTGGTCAACGGTTTGGTTACTTTATTATGAACGGGAAGCAATATGAAATTCTGGGAGAACTTCCCCGGCAGGAACGTAACAAACCGCTCGATTTAAAATCGCTTTACGTGCGCAACAATACTGGTGAAATGATTCAGTTAGACAATTTTGTTACGCTTAAAGAAACAACAGCGCCTCCCCAATTATACCGCTACAACCGATTTGTTTCAGCTACCATATCATCTAACCTTGCCAGCGGCCATACCATTAGCGAGGGAATTGAAGAAATGGACAAAATAGCAGACAAAGTTCTCGACGACAGTTTTCGTACAGCACTTGACGGTGACTCCAAAGACTTTATGGAAAGTTCATCAAGCCTTATGTTTGCTTTTGTACTGGCCATTGTGCTCATTTTCCTGGTACTTTCGGCCCAGTTCGAAAGTTTTAAAGACCCAATTATTGTGATGATGACAGTTCCTTTGGCACTTACCGGAGCACTTATTTTCATGTGGTACTTTAATATTACCATGAACATATTCAGCCAGATTGGCATTATTATGCTTATCGGTCTGGTTTCCAAAAACGGTATTTTGATCGTAGAATTTGCCAATCAACGCAAAAATGCCGGATTGAATAAATTTGATGCCATCAAATTCGCTTCCGCGGCACGTTTCAGACCAATTCTTATGACAAGCTTGTCAACCATTCTTGGGATTATGCCCCTTGCTATAGGATTGGGCGAAGGCGCTCAAAGTCGCGTTGCAATGGGTACTGCCGTAGTTGGAGGATTACTGATTGCCACTTTCCTTACATTGTACGTTGTACCCGGAATTTACCTGTTGATTTCAAGCGAAACAAAAAATATAAGTGATAATGCAATTACTCCTGATAAAAATGAACAATCTGAATAAATTAAAAACTTTTATCCCGGCAATTCTCCTATTAATATCTTCGGAAATTATTCATTCCCAGGAAATTTATGATCTCAGTCGCTGCGTGCTGACCGGACTTGAACAAAATTTCTCTGTTAAAGTAGCCCGTAACCAGGAAGAAATTGCCGGAAACAATTACACCCGCGGTAATGCAGGATTTTTGCCCACAGTTACTACAACAAACAGATTCGGTGGAAACATTACATCCACAACACAAAATATGAACGATGGTTCACAGCGGGTTTCTAGCGGCATTTACAACACAACCGGTTCGGCCGCACTAAGCCTGAATATGCCCCTTTTTAGCGGCTTTAATATTCAAACCACCTGGCAGAAATTGAATGAACTGAAACAGATGGGTGAACTAAACACCCAAATGGCCATGGAAAATCTGGTGTCTCAAATCGTTGCCGAATATTACTATTACATTCAGCAATTAAACTACCAGAAAAACATGGAATATGCTGTTTCACTTTCACGCGAACGCGCTCGTATTGACGAAGATCGTTACCTTTTGGGAGCTTCTTCAAAACTGGAACTTTTACAGTCAATTGTTTATCTTAACGAAGACAGCTCAAGGCTTGCCCGCCAGAATGAGGCAATTCTTGAATCGGAAGTGCGGCTTAAAAAATTAATGGCCCTCGAAAATCTGGAAGAAAAAATTCAATTGCCAGACACCTCAATTGTTTTTAATCCCGATTTAACTTATGCAGAATTACTTGAATCAACCCTCGATTTTAACACCGGTTTGCAAATTGCCAAAAAGAACCAGGTCATTTCTGAACTCGATTATAAAATTATTGCCTCGCGGGCATATCCTTATCTCAATCTTTCATCAAGTTACAATTATTCATACCGCGGATTAGGCACCGGGACAATAAGCGATTATGGTGAAGTGGAATTAAGTAATCAGCAAACCCGGTCATTAAATTATGGGCTCACATTGGGCATGGATATTTTCGACGGATTTAACCGCCGGCGGGAAAAAACCAATGCACTGATAGAAGTTGAAAATCGTTTGTACCGTTTTCAGGAGATTGAACAGGAAATTAAAGCCGATTTGCTTACTGTTTATTATGCCTATGAGAATAACCTGCGACTGGTTAAATTAGAAGAAGAAAACCTGAATGTGGCGCGCGAAAACCTGGAAATTGCTCTGGAACGTTACCGCTTAGGTGCTTTGTCGGGGCTGGAATTGCGTGAGGTACAAAAAAGCTTGCTTGATGCCGAGGAACGGCTCATTTCAGTAAAATTTCAAACCAAACTTGCAGAAATTTCATTGTTGCAGGTAGCCGGGAAAATAATGGATTACGTTTAATTCGTATGTTTACAAAAAAGAATACATACAATTCACACCAATTGTTGAAGGGAGTTGAAATGCGCCCGTTGGCTTTTGGCAAAAAAACAAATCTGTGTGAGTTTCATCTTTCAAAAGGGGAACGGTTGCCGTCGCACAGTCATCCTTATGAGCAAACCGGAACTTTGGTAAACGGAAAACTGAACTTCAGAATAGAAAATACATGGTTTCTGGCTGAACCGGGTGATGCCTGGAACATTCCCGAAAACGTTGAACATGAAGTGGAAATTCTGGAAGATTCAGTTGTACTGGAAACATTTTCGCCTGTCCGCCCCGATTATCTCCCTGAATAAATAAAGCTTTAAAAGAAAATCGCGCATTTACGTGAAAGAAATAGTAACTTTGCCGCGCATTTACGAAAAGCAATTCCATGCAAATATTTGAATTTGATACGGTTGTCATTGGAAGTGGCCTTGCCGGGCTGACTGCGGCATATTATTCTTCAAAATTTGGAAATGTTGCTGTAGTTACCAAATCAGAACTCGACACCAGCAACTCATATTATGCACAAGGTGGCATTGCTGCAGCAATTGCCAGCGATGATTCACCGGATTTGCACATGAAAGACACACTGGAAGCCGGGCGGGGACTTTGTGATGAAGATGCCGTGCGTATTTTGGTAAACGAAGGTAAAGAGCGTGTCCTGGAGATGATTGACATGGGAATGCAATTTGACAAAAAAAACAGTGAATTTGTTTTGGGTCTGGAAGGTGCACACAGTCGGCGCCGGATTTTACATGCTGGTGGCGATGCCACGGGAAAAATGCTAACCTGTTTTATGCTTCAAAAGGTTAAGGAACAAAAGAATATTACACATTTTGAATATACCACTGCAGTAAAACTGTTAAAAAACAATGGAAACATAGCCGGAGTTCAGGCTCTGGATTTTAAAACCGGTAAGAACCTGCTTTTTAAAACTAAAGCAGTAATTCTGGCAACGGGAGGGCTTTCACGAATTTTTTCCCGCTCAACCAATCCACACACTGCAACTGGCGATGGAATTGCACTGGCGTGGGAAGCCGGCGCAAAAGTTTCCGATATTGAATTTATACAGTTTCATCCATCGGCTCTTTATGTTCCGGGAAAAGAAGCATACCTGATTAGTGAAGCAGTTCGGGGAGAAGGAGCCTGGCTTCTTAATCCTAAGGGAAAAAGGTTTATGAAAGATATTCACCCCTTAGCCGAGCTTGCCCCACGTGATGTTGTTGCCTTTAATATTTTCAGGCAAATTCAGGAATCGGGAAAAGATTATGTTTTTCTGTCACTTAAGCACCTCGATCCGGAAAAAATTAAATCCCGATTTAAAAATATATACATTCGCCTGAAAGAACTTGGTTTTGATCTGACAAAAGATTTGCTTCCTGTATCACCTGCTGCTCATTATATGGTAGGGGGCATCCATACAAATTTGAATGGTGAAACAAACGTTAAAGGCCTTTTTGTTTGTGGAGAAGCTGCATCAACCGGGGTGATGGGCGCTAACCGGCTGGCCAGCAACTCTCTGCTCGAGTGCCTTGTATTTGGAAAACGCGCCAGTGAAAATGCAGCCCAACTTCCCTGGCCCCGGGAAAATCTTCCTGAAACTGAAACGGTTTTTCCGAATCCTGAAACCGAAAGTACGTTTCTGGAAGTTCAGAATGAAATTGCTTCTCAAATGATGAAAAACCTGGGTATTGTGAGGAATAAACAGGGATTGGAGGAGGCTGTAAGAAAATTTGAGAATATTGAAAAGATGTTCGAGAAAATTAAAAATGATTATAATTTGTTGAAAATAAAAAGCATTGCAACAATTAGCCGCTTAATCGCAAATGCCGCGTTAACCCGCGAAGAGAGCAGGGGCGGGCATATACGAACTGACTTCACGAAAGAAAACCCCAACTTTGAACTGCATATATTACAGCAAAAAAACAAAGAAGTTTATTTTGAACCGGTTAGGAGAGAAAAAAAATGATAGATGAAAAAGTATTAAAATCGGCCGAGGTATTGTTTGAATTGGCCTATGCAGAAGATATTGGCGACGGCGATATTACCACCAACAATTTAGTTCCACCCGATAGCAGCAAAAAGGCAATTCTGGTTGTCAAAGAAGAGGGCGTAATTGCCGGATTGCCCGTTGCCGAAATGGTTTTTAAAAAATTTGACCCGCAAATTGTATGGAAGGTATGTTTTCCTGATGGCAGTAAAGTAAAACCGGGCGATGTGATTGTGGAATTCAAAGGTAACTACCGCGCATTGCTCACCGGCGAACGCAAAGCCCTGAACTTTTTGCAGCGCCTTTCGGGAATTGCCACATACTCCAACAAATGTATGAAAGAGATTGAAGGGCATAATGTAGAAATTCTGGACACACGAAAAACGTTACCAGGTTACCGCTACCTCGATAAATATGCCGTGCGTATGGGTGGTGCCTCAAATCATCGTTTCGGATTATACGATATGGTAATGATTAAAGATAACCACATTCAGGTTGCCGGTGGAATTAAACAGGCAGTGGAAGCTATCCGTTCAAAAATTCCGAAAAGCATCAAAATTGAAGTGGAAACTTCCAATCTTGAACAGGTTAGGGAAGCACTGGACGCCGATGTGGACATTATTATGCTCGACAATATGAGTTCGAAACTCATGAAGGAAGCCGTTCAACTCATTAATGGCCGCGCAAAAATTGAAGCATCGGGGAACATGACACTGAAACGGATCAGAAAAGTTGCAGCTACAGGTGTTAATTACATCTCAATTGGTGCACTCACACACTCGGTTAAAGCACTTGACATCAGCCAGCGAATTATCGATTAATGATGAACCTGATTATTGACATAGGTAATACGCGGACTAAATTTTCGGTGTTCAATCATGGCGAAGAGATGATTTCAGTTCCGGTGGATGAATTTTTGCCAACACATATTGGTGTGCTGTTAAAAGAGCATCCTTCAATAGAAAAGGTAATTCTTTCAACTGTGAAAGATTATTCGCAAGAACTAAAAAAACAGTTGCAGCAAAATTTCAAAACATTTATTGAACTGGACGCACAAACGCCACTGCCCTTTGAAAATTGTTACAAGTCAAAAGATACACTTGGAAAAGACAGGCTTGCAGCCGCAGCAGGGGCCTACCAGCTTTATCCAAACAAAAATGTATTGGTTATTGATGCCGGGACTGCAATAACCTACGATTTGGTAAACGGCAAAGGACAGTATCTGGGCGGTAACATTTCACCGGGCCTTGAAATGCGGTTTAAGGCGCTAAATCAATTCACCGGACGTTTACCATTGGTTGAGAAAAAAGATTTCGGTAAACTTTTTGGGAAAACAACCGAGGAAGCAATTCGGGCAGGCGTGCAGCATGGTGTTGTTTTTGAGGTAGATAAAGCCATTGATACATTTAAGGAATTTTATAAAAATTTAAACGTTATTATTACCGGAGGCGATGCCAATTTTTTTGATAAGAAATTAAAAAATTCTTTCTTTGTACATTTCAATTTAATAGCCATCGGTTTAAACCGTATATTAGAACATAATGGGGAGACTTAAAAGCGTATTTTTACTGGCCGGAATGCTTATAATGCCGGCTTTATTGTTTGCACAATTTAATAATAACACCAGTTCGCCGTATTCACGGTTTGGTTTAGGCGACCTTCAGCCATACAGTTTTGGGCGAACTTCCGCTATGGGCGGTGCTTCCCTGGCCAGCCGCAACAATCAGCAAATCAACATTTCAAACCCGGCATCTTATACTGCAGTTGATTCCCTGGCATTCATGTTCGAGTTTGGTGTGCGTGGAAAATTTGCAAATTATTCAAACGATATTTCAAGCATGAACGCGCTTGATGCAAACTTCAGTTATTTTGCCATGAATTTTCAAATTACCAACTGGATGGCAACTTCGATTGGACTTACTCCTTATTCAGACGTTGGCTACGATGTGGAAGTTAATGATGAAGTGGAAAATGCCGGAAACATTCTTTATAAATACTTTGGAGAAGGATCACTTTCAAAAGCATATTTTGGACTGGCCGTTGACCCGATAAAAAATATTTCGGTGGGCGCCAACATGAACTACATGTTTGGTTTGCTTAACCGAAGAGCACAAACTTACTTTTTGGATGCTCCTGATTTTTACACCAACCAACGAAGTGAATCGTTAAGAGTTCGTGATTTCAACCTCAGTTTGGGGGCACAAGCAACTATCCCGTTGAAAAACGAACAACGAATTACTCTGGCTGCAGTAGTTGAAAACAAACCCACCTTTACCCGGTTTTATTCTGATTTGAATACAAAATACATTCAAGTACAGGTAAATAATACTACACGCGCCGACCAGGATACCATAAAACCTTTCCGGACTGAAGAAAAAGGAAACCTTGAATTCCCCTTAACTTTCGGATTTGGAATTTCATATGTGAAAAATAACTCACTTGAAATTAATGCAGATTATTACCGGCAGGGTTGGTCAAATGTAAATTTACCGGGCGGTGGTAGTGATGTTTTAACAGATTTAAATAAATTTGCCCTTGGAGCAGAATGGATACCTGACAAGTTTTCCATTCGGAGTTATCTCAGCCGGATTGCATATCGGGCGGGATTAAAATATGAAAACACATACCTTGAAATTGATAACCAGCAAATTAATGATTTTGGCATAAGTTTTGGTGTTGGATTGCCGGTTTATCGTTCCAATTCTACCATCAACATTTCGGCTGAGTTGGGAAGAAGAGGAACAAAACAAAACAACCTGGTTCTTGAAAATTATGCAAAACTAAACCTGAGTGTAAATTTATACGACTTGTGGTTTATTAAACGAAGATTTGATTGAAATAAAGTAAAAACAATAAAAAATATAAAACTATGAAAGCTGTTTTTCGCATATCGCTCTTAATAGCCTCCCTGGTTTTGGCAGCCGTCACAACCATCCAGGCTCAAAGAGTAATTAAAGGCACTGTTTACCGCGAAGGTAAACCAGCTGCAGGAGTTACTGTTGAAGCACACCGTGGCGGCACAATGATGACCAGTTTCGACGGAAAATATGAAGTTGAAGCTGATGAAAAAACCAAATGGATTCGCTTTACTTTTATTACCGAATCAGAACGATTGGATATTTCAGATAAGCCGGGCGATGTTTTTGACTTTGCTTTTGATGGGAAACTTCCTGGTGATGAAGAAGAAGTTGAATCTGGCGATGTAATACTGAAATCGGCAGAAGAACTGATTCGTGAACAGGACAGGGATTTTATGAACGAATTGTCTTTATATAACGAATTCTACAAACAAGACAATATTGAATCGGCCATGCCACACTGGAGAGCAGTTTACAACAAATACCCGAAATCGACACTAAACTTATACATCCATGGTGCAAACATGTATGAAAAGCTGATTGAAAACGCATCCACCCCTGAAGAAAAGAGTAAGTATATTGACGATTTGATGAAGCTTTACGATAAGAGAATAAAACATTTCGGAGAAAAAGGATATGTTTTGGGTCGTAAAGCCGCCGCCTGGTTAAAATATAAACTCGACAACGACAGGGAACTTGACAATGGCGATTTAAAAGAAACCATGAAAAAAGGGTATGACTGGTTAAATGAATCAGTTACAGAAAGAGGAAATGAATCTGAACTTCCGGTGTTGGTTTTATTGATGCAAACCACGCGTTCGCTTTTTAAGCTCGGGGAATTGCCCAAGGAAACAGTTGTGAAAAATTATGATGTATGTAATTCTATTCTGAATTCAATTCTTGAAAATACCACAGATGCAGAGACCATTAAAAACGTGAATGATGTTAAAGCGTATATTGAAGACATATTTGGTACATCTGGTGCTGCAGACTGCGAGGCGCTTATAAGTATTTTTACGCCACAATATCAGGAAAATATAAACGATGTTGATTTTATTAAAAACATGTTGAGACGTTTGGGTGGTGCAAAATGTGAAGAGTCACCATTATTCTCCGAAGCCACAGAAAGGCTTTACGAGCTTGAACCATCAGCCGAAGCTGCATTTAATATGGCCCGCCGTTACGTGAAACGAGATGATGCTGAACGCGCAAAAAATTACTACCAGCAGGCCATGGAACAGGAAACCGACAAAGATTTGCTGGTAAAATATTATTATGAATATGCGCTGTTTATTTATGCAAAAGAAAATGCATTGCAGGAAGCCAGAAGTTATGCCAGAAGAGCACTCGACATTAAATCAGACTACTGTGAAGCATTAATGCTGATTGGCGATATTTACGTTGCTGCGAGCCGTTCTTTTGGAGAAGACGATTTTGAAAAATCAAGTGTTTTCTGGCTGGCAGTAGATTATTATGAACGTGCACGCTCTAATCCCGACTGCGCCGTAGATGCTTCTAAAAAAGCAAATGACTACCGGAGGTACTTCCCGAATAAGGAAGAAGCTTTCTTCCGTGGATTGCAGGAAGGGCAAACCTACAAAGTAGGAGGCTGGATTAATGAAAATACAAAAATCAGGTTCTAAAACCATTAAAATAGTTTATAATTTACGATTTGCAGCCCTTATTGCAGGGGCTGCATTTCTTTTGTTTGCATGCGAAAACAATATTGAAAAAATTAAAGCCTTCAGTTCACCTGAAAACCTTCCAACCGTGGAAGCTACAAATTATGAAACCATGTTTACCGACAGCGGAGAGGTGAGATTTTCGCTTAAAGCTCCTAAGCTTCTGCGATTCGAAGGTGAAGGAAAACCCTATGTTGAATTTCCGGAAGGAATAGAACTGATTAAATTTGACGAACACCAGAATATTATTTCCAGCATTACTGCCGACTATGCCAAACAATTTGAAAGAGAAGAAAAGTGGGAAGCAAAAAATAATGTAGTTGCAACAAATGCCCAGGGCGATACACTAAAAACCGAACACCTTATTTGGGAAGAAAAAGAAGAACGAATACATACTGAAGAATTTGTGCGGATTATCCGCGAAGACCAGATTATTACCGGCATTGGTTTCCAGTCAGACCAGGCACTGCAAAACTGGCGGATTAAAAATCCCAAAGGAACAATTTATATTAATGTGGAACCACCCGAAACATCCGCACCTGATTCTATACCGCCAAATTCTGAAAATAACATACAACAAAATCGCAACAGGCGGGAACTTGAGTTTGGGAATGAATAGTAACGATTCCTTTTTTGGATTTAATCGTGTTTAAGAACAATATTTTTGAGTAAAAACTCCCCGTAGCAAATATAAAAAATAACATACAAGATTCTAATTTTCAACATTGTAGGCATAAGGGTAAATACACTCCCCAAAATTAAATAAATTCTCATGGTTTCTTTTGAAAATTACTATCTTCGTAGCTCGAAAAAAACAAGTAAAATTTGCATTAAAATAACTGTAAATCAATGGCAACGTTACAAACGATTAGGACAAAAGCAGGATTATTGGTAGCAATTGTAATCGGAATTTCACTTGCGGCATTTATCCTTGGCGACATGTTTCAGGGAGGAAGTTCACTTCTTCAGGGTAATCGCATGGAAGTAGGTGAGATCAACGGAGAATCCATTCAATATCCGCAATTTCAGCAAGAAGTTGAAAAGCTGGGTGACATTTACCGCATGAATACCCAGCAAAACCAGTTGGATGAAAATACCTGGGTACAGGTACGCGAACAAACCTGGCAAACCATGATTCGCGACATCGTAATGAATGATGTTTATGAAAACCTTGGAATAAATGTAAGTTCAGACGAGCTTTTCGATATGCTGCAGGGGACAAACCTTCATCCAATTGTTCAGCAACTTTTCCGGAATCCGGAAACAGGCCAGGTAGACCGTGGTGCAGTAGTTCAATTTCTTCGGAACCTGGAAACCGGTGTTGCTCCTGAACAACGTCAGTATTGGCTTTACCTCGAAGACCAGATTGTGGACGAACGCATTCAAAGCAAATACAACAACCTGGTTGGGAAAGGCCTTTATGTAACTTCTCTTGAAGCTGAAAACAGTATGGAAGGACGCAACAAACAAGTTAGTTTTGATTATATTATGCTTAATCACAACTCAGTAGCCGATAGCCAGGTTGTTGTTACCGACAAAGAGTTGAGAGAGTATTACAATAAAAATCAGGAAAGTTATAATCAGGAAAAGTTGCGACAGATTGAATACATTACATTTCCGGTTGAACCTTCAAGTGATGATTTTGAAGCAACAGAAGAATGGATAAATGATATTGTTCCTGATTTTGCTTCTGCCACCGATAACATAGCCTTTGTTAATTCCAACTCAGATGTTGATTTCGATGATACCTGGTACAAAAAAGAAGATTTACCGGAAGATATAGCCACCTGGATTTTTGAAACAGATGCAGATGTAAATGACATTTTTGGCCCCTATTTCGAAGATAATGCTTATAAACTTGCAAAATTGCATGCCTCAGAAATGATGCCCGACTCGGTTGAAGCACGGCACATTTTATTACAGGTGAATACTCAGCAGGAGCTGATTGGCCAGCAGGCACTGGCAGACAGTTTGAAAGCGGCTATTGAAAGCGGAAGTAATTTTGCAACCCTGGCCATGGAGTTTTCAGCAGACCAGGGATCAGCCATTCAGGGTGGTGAACTGGGTTGGTTTGGTCGCGGTATGATGGTAAAACCTTTTGAAAATGCAGCGTTTAACAATGATGTTAACGAAGTGACTATTGTTAATTCACAATTCGGAATTCACATTGTACAAACCACCGATCGTGGACCTGAAACGCGCCAGGTACAGGTGGCATACCTCGTTAGAAACGTTACACCAAGTACCCAAACTTACCAGAATGTATATGCAAAAGCCAGTGAGTTTGCCGGTAAAAATCTGACCAGGGAAGATTTTGACGCTGCTGTAGCCGAACAAAACCTGAATAAAAGAAGTGCTTCGCTCAGGGAAACAGATCGCCAGGTTGGTGCTCTCGAAAATTCAAGACCCTTGGTTCGGGCTGCTTACAGCTCAAAACCTGGAACCATTATTCAAGACCAGCAAGGTTCCACCATTTTCGACTTTGGAGAGAATTTTGTTATTGCAACCCTTGTTTCAGCAACCGAAGAAGGAGTTGCCAGTTTTGAAGATGTTAAAGACCGAGTTGAATTGGCAGTTGTTAAACAAAAGAAAGGTCAGTTTTTAGTTGAAAAAGCCAAAACTGTTATGAATGGAAAAACGGATATGGATGCCATTGCATCAGAACTTGGCACTACAGTGAGAAATGCCGCCAATGTTAATTTCACTTCCATTCAAATTCCGGGAATTGGAATGGAACCTAAAGTAGTTGGCACGGCAACAAACCTTTCACCAGATCAAATATCACAACCTGTTGAAGGCAACAACGGAGTATATATTGTTAAAGTTATTTCCATTAATGAAGGAGACAATCAGGATATTGAAAACGAAAAAACGCGCCTTGCCCAAAACCTTACTTTCAGGGCAACATCCCAGGCTTACAATGCCCACCGCGAAAAAGCCGAGGTGGAAGACCAAAGAGCAAAATTCTATTAGAAAAGATTCATTTTAAATAATAGAAAAGCTGTCTGATTCAGGCAGCTTTTTTTTGTCGGAATAGTTAAAAATACTATTATTACCACCGTTTTTACTGTTTTTATTTAATTCATTGAAAATGAATAGTAAATATATAAAAACCATTACGAAATATGAATAGGATAATAGTTTCCCTCACAACATTTTTACTGATTTTTCTGACGGTTACCGGAAATTTATTTGCATCGGATAATGAATCGGAAATACCGGTAAGGATGCATCCGGGTTTTGGCAAAAAGGAAGGAAAACCTAAAGTTTATATGGAGGGTATCAGGCTCGATTTCGATTACCTGAGAAGGAAAATGCCTTTTATTGACTTTGTGAACGATCCTGCTGTTGCCGATGTACATATTATTATAAATCAGCGAATAAATGGTGGTGGCGGAATGGTATATTCTGTGATGTACAATAACGTTACTTTTGAAAATATCAACAATTTTACGCTCACGTGCACAACCACACCCGGAGATACACAGGATGAACAGCGAAAAAAGATTACTGAAACAATAACCTTAGGGTTAATGCCTTATGCCAACCAAACCGAAGTTTCAGAAAATCTGACTGTAGTTTACAAAGGGAAAATAAGATTTGAGGAAAAACCAACTGAAGATCCATGGAGAAACTGGACCTTCAGAGGCGACTTCAACGGAAGCATCAATATAGAGGAGAGCCGAAAAAGTTATAATTACTCGTATTCACTTCGAGGAGATAAGGTAACCGAAGACTGGAGAATCAGGAACTATGCCAGTATGACTACCCGCACCCGTGAATACATAAATGAGGGCGAAACTTTTCGTTCCGAAAATATAACGAACTATGTTTCTTCAAGTGTGGTAAACAGTCTTTCGTCACGCTGGTCTGCCGGTGCATTTACCAGTTATTACAACAGCAACTACAGCAATACTCTATATTCCATTACCATTAAACCTGCCATTGAGTATAATATTTTTCCATGGGATATTTCTGACCGGAAAGTTTTTACCATTGCCTACCATATTGGTCCTGAATGGAAAAAATATTACGAAGAAACAATTTACGGAAGGTTCGACGACAGCCTTTGGGAACACTCGTTACAGCTAAACCTGCAATTGGTGCAAACCTGGGGCGAGATAGAGGCCGGTCTCGATGCAACAAATTACCTGCAGGATTTCAGTAAAAACAGGGTCTCTTTTGATTCTGAATTATCAGTTAGGATTATCAGAGGTTTCTCGGTAAATTTTGATTTCAGGTTTGAAAATATTCATGACCAGATTTATCTTCCCAAAGGAGATTTATCTATTGAAGATATTTTGCTAAACAAAGTTCAGCTTCCTTCAACCTTTGAAATTTATGCCGGGGCAGGTATTCGTATTCAGTTTGGTTCCATTTATAACAATATCGTAAACAACAGGTTGTAAAATACCTGTTAGCTCCCACAAAGTATTTGTTAAATCATTTTCAGCAGAATAGCTGTTATTTCTTTAATGATTTAAAAAAAGATACTTTTGTCCGTTCAGATTATAAAACAATAAAAAAATAATACAATGGCTGAAGTACAAAAAACACTACTGATGATCCTTGATGGATGGGGGATAGGCGATGGTTCAAAACGCGATATCGTTTCTCAGGCACCCACTCCGTTTATGGATTCATTACTCGAAAAATATCCACATTCACAGTTACTCGCCTCAGGCGAAAATGTTGGATTACCCGACGGACAAATGGGTAACTCTGAAGTAGGACATTTAAATATTGGAGCCGGGCGCGTACTTTACCAGGACATGGTAAAAATTACCCGTGCTATCAAAGATAAATCGTTGTGGGAAAACCCCCAGATCGTAAAAGCATACACGTACGCCAAAGAAAACAATAAAAAGGTTCATCTTAT
>JAZBNQ010000194.1:0-3371 GCA_036350775.1 Mariniphaga sp. | reverse complement strand
GTGGGATTAACTTTTCCGGGCCGATTCGGAAAAAAGTTCCTGGAAAACGGTGTTTTGCGGATAGCGGTCGGTTAGCGTTTTAAAGTACAGGTTTCCTTTCTCCGGCTCTTTTTCAATGTTCAGGTAAATTTTTCCCAGAAAATAACTGGCCAGGGAGGAAAGAATCAGGTCATCTTCCCGGGTGTATTTTTCAATGTCCAGGAGCGCATTTTCCCGTTCATTCCTGATTTTTTCAGATAAAAACGGATTCAGAATATTATCAAAATAGGTGAAAAGGGCGTTGTACAAATAGTAAAGTTTTATCCTGTTGTTGCTGTAATTGAGCTCATTCACTTTAATTTCCTCCAGCAATTTTTTTATTTCAGAACGCAGCCGTATGGCGCCAATTATGTTATACCGTTTGAACTCGAACCGGAGCTGGTAAGACAACCAGACGAGGTGTTTGATTTTTTTTTCCGGCGTGTTGGTTTTCTCCTGCTCCATCGATTTCAGCAGCGAATTGAATTGCTGTGCATTCAGTTCTGAAGGATACAAAACATGCCGCCACCAGTTCAGGTCGATGGTTAAAATATCGGCATAAAAAGGCTCAATTTTATCCCGCTTTGATTCAAGAAGTGAATCTGCTTCTGAAAACTGCTGGTTGTAAATCAACCTGAATACATCATCAATAATTTTTTCGGAAGGATTTGAATTGCCGGCCAAAGAAACTGAGGTTAAAACAAAAAACAGCAAAATTCGAAAGTTCATGGATTTGGACTCAGGTTATTTTCAACAAGCTGGATAATCTGGTGGTAGGTTTCTTCTTTTTCATGCGCTATTTTTTCAAGTGCCACACTTCGTGCGTTTTGTATGCCGCCGGTGTAATACCTGTAATACCATGAACCCACCGAAAGTAAGGCATCAATTACGCCGTAAGTTTGCCAGGCCCAGATTCCAACTACCGCCAGTCCTCCTACAAGCAAAACTGAGTTAATCCCACTTACAATGTCGCCGGTGTACATTTGCCCCAGCCCGGGGAAAATGATACTCATGGTTTCAATTTTTCCTGGCCTGAAGCGTTTCAGGGTTTTTTCGAACTGCTGAAAAATTTCTTCCAGTTTCGGAATTTCATCATCGGGTAACACTTTACCTAAATTGGAAAAGGACTGCTTGTAATCTTCCACTCCAAACCAGGCAATGGCAGTGTAAAGATTGACTTTGTTTTGTATGAACTGGTTTTGAGGCGGATTTATGGAGAGCAACTCATTAAGCGCGAAAAAAAAGTTGTTTTGCTTAAAAAAGCATAACGCCTTTTTTAGCCTGATTTCTGTTTTAATGCTGTCGTTTTTTTCTATCCGGGTAGCCATGTCGTAATTTCGCACTGCCGAGCCAAAATCGCCGGTGGCATAAAACAAATCCCCGATTTTATGGTAAATATCCTGAAACTGAGATTCAGAATCGAAAAAGGCAACACGCTGGTAGTCGGCCAGTGCCGCCTGAAAATTTCCGGCCTCAAATTGCTGTTCGGCAAACCGGTAAGTAGCCTCAATGGTTTGGCCTGCCGTAAAAAGGACCCAAAAACTAAAAATGGCTGTAAATACTGTTTTTGGCATCGTGGTACATTTTTTCGTATTCAACTTCGTTGTAAGTTTTGGCAGCCTTGCCAGAACCCCAGATATTTCCCATGTAAAATCCAAGGGAAACACTACCAAAAATCCAACCGCTGGCACTTTTTACCCCTTTTTTATTAAACCCGCGGTAAGCCAGCCAGGCATTGGTTGAAACAAACATCAGCGACATAACAGCATCGCCCCAAAGTCCCGAATAGGCTTTTCCGCTACCGGGCAAAACCGCCGACATGGCCATGGCCAGTCCGGGACTTTTTCTATTAAAATTGTCCATTTTTTCAACGGCATTAAATACCGATGGATAGGAATTCTCAAGCAGATTTTTATTTTCTTCCTTAAAACTGAAAAGTAACTCTTTTTCTTCTTTAAATAAATAATATCCCAGTTTGTAAAATGCCTGTGAATTTGTGTCGAGGGAAGAAAGTGCCTGGTTGAAATCATTCTCCAGGTAACAGCAATTGCATGTGAGTGCCAGGTTTAGAAACTCTTTTGCTACAATTTTGCTGCCCAAAAACTTTTCAATTTCAAGGGCTTTGAAATTCGGAAAGGATTGTTCGCAAATATTTCCCAATCTGTAGGTTTTTAACAGGTTGCTGCTTATTTCAGCGTCGGGTTTTGAAATACTGAGGATGCGTTCGTATTCCAGCGCAGCCAGGTTATACTGCCGGGTATTCAACAAATAATTTGCAAATTTTTTGGAATTTTCCACATTAAACAAGTCCTGTGAATTCCCTGTTTTGAAAATGAACAGCAAAATAAAAAAGAGTAAAATATTTTTACCTGACGGGATCATAAAATCGTTGTTTTGAAGGATCAAAAACATATTGATCGGGTTTTATAAAACGGTGACACCTCGACAAACGGTCGAATGTGTAAAGTGTTCCCAGCAAGAGCCCTTTTTGTTGCAGAGCCTGCACTGAGAATTCCGAACACGAAGGATGAAAAACACAACTCGGGTTATCCTGCGAAGAAAAAAATCCTTTGTAAATGTTAAAGCTTGAAGCCATTAAAAACTCAAGTTCGTTTTTGGGTTTCAAACTTTCACTTTTGTATTTTGGCGCTTTGTGTTCGTGAACCTCAAATAAATTATTTATTTCATTTAAACCGTATTTGTCAGTATTTTGGGTAAATCCGCCAATTGAACAACAGAGAATGAAAATACAAACGGATGCAGTTTTCTTGCAGATATGTTTACTGATCAAGTTTGTAGTGGTAACTATCTTCATTTTCTGTATCATTTAATACAATGTTTTTAAATTCCATAACCTGGTAGCTTTCCCGCTGGTTTTCATCGTAAAAAATCTGGACAATTCTTCCGGGAAATTCAAATGCGCCCTGGCGTAAATAATCAGAAAAGAACTGCTTACTGCTTATTTTCCCATTTTCATTCGAAATAATAACGCTATGCAGACTGTTATCTTTTCGGGCAACTGCAATGCTACTAATAAATTCTTGAATTTGTTGCGGAATGTTCCAATAGGTTACGGTTAATTCACCAACCTGGTCAATTTTCCCAATGGAATAACCAGCCTGATCCAGTCCGAAATAATTGAGGTTTGAATTCAGTGACAGGTGAAATACAGTGAATTCATTCATTGACGGAATTTCTTCGGTATAGTAAATTGAATCATTCACCAGTTTATAAACCCAGGAATCCTGAACGACCCACTTTTCCTTTTCAGGGAATTGAATTTCGTAAATTAACTCTTTGGTGTATTTATCGTAAAAAATTTTTCCTTTGGTCAGGTTTGCCTTACCATCTGC
>JAZBNQ010000193.1:0-4115 GCA_036350775.1 Mariniphaga sp. | reverse complement strand
GCTTTAACCAGTCTTTTATTTTACTGGGGAATCATCCAAAAA
Source organism: Mariniphaga sp. (assembly GCA_036350775.1). Lineage (GTDB taxonomy): Bacteria > Bacteroidota > Bacteroidia > Bacteroidales > Prolixibacteraceae > Mariniphaga. The sequence continues at coordinate 4,073 of JAZBNQ010000193.1, read as the reverse complement.
GTAGTGTACGGGTTGGCTTGGGTTTTTACGCGTGCATTAAAAATTTCGGGTGCAGAAGCGCTTTCAGTAGCGGGCAATATTTTTTTGGGGCAAACCGAATCGCCGCTGATGATTAAAGCTTACCTCGAAAAAATGAGCAAATCTGAAATTCTTTTGGTTATGACCGGCGGCATGGCCACCCTCGCAGGAGGAGTACTGGCCGCCTACATTGCCTTGCTGGGTGGAAACGACCCGGTGCTTAGGCTTGAATTTGCCAAGCACTTGCTGGCTGCTTCAGTTATGGCAGCCCCGGCAGCCATTGTTTTTTCCAAAATGCTGGTGCCACCAACAGAAGCCATTAACAAACAAATAGAAGTGAGTAAGGAAAAAATTGGAAGTAACGTACTCGACGCCATTACCAACGGAACTACCGAAGGTGTAAAACTGGCTGTAAATGTAGCAGCCATGCTGCTGGCTTTTATTGCTTTTATTGCCATGTTCAATTTTATTGTGGGAAAAATCGGGCAGTGGACAACCCTGAATGATCTTATTGTGGAAGGCACCAATGGACGTTACGACGGGCTTTCGCTGCAATTTATCCTGGGATACACTTTTGCCCCGCTCATGTGGCTTATTGGAGTTGGGGCTGAAGATGTTGTTGTGGTTGGACGACTACTTGGGGAAAAACTCATTCTTACAGAATTTATTGGGTACATCAGCCTGGCCGAGCTTAAATCTGCCGGAATTTTTACCCATCCCAAATCAATTATCATGGCTACCTATATTTTGTGTGGTTTTGCCAACTTTTCTTCCATCGGAATACAGATTGGCGGAATTGGTGCGTTGGCTCCCGGAAGGCGGGTGCTGCTCTCGAAATATGGGGTTCCGGCATTAATTGCAGGCACGCTTGCTTCGCTTATGAGCGCAACGATTATTGGAATGATAATGGGATGAAAATTATAATTCAACATTATTCGTAATATTCTGTAATCCGCGTTTCCCCCTAACAATATTTTATATTCACGAGAAAAAGTTAACCAAAAAAGGGGATATGCAGAAAAAAAAATTTCCTCACGCAACCATTTTATATTTTCATCAATCAAATATAAAACTTACAAAATAATGAAATCAGCCTTCCGTTTTAACGGATGTAAAAGCTGAATTAATTAAACTGTTTATATAAAAATGAAAGAAAACATGAAGACAAAAAGATTGATTTGGAAAAGCGTGGCAGCTTTTGTATTGGGAAGTGTTGTTTTAACCTCGTGCCTTGAAGACCCGGAACCGGCTGCATTGGATGTAATCTCTGATGTTTTTGCACAAAAAGTAGTACAAGACGGCACAGAGAAGTATGGACTTGCATTTTGGGTTGTTGGGAACAAAGCATTGGACATGGTAACAGTTGAAGGACCATCTGACCAAATTTGGACACTGGAGGAAGACCCCGCAGGCAACCGTGTTTTTAGTCTTTTTCCTGAAGGAGAAGACTATACAGATTTGATGCCGGCAGCCGGCGATTACACTTTTACGGTTAAAAGCACCCAGGCAGATGAAGCTGCCGTAACAATAAAAGACGAATTGGAAGATGATGAACTTGGTGCAGTTATTATTGATTCAACAGAATTCAGTAATTTGAAATTAAAAGTTGTCTGGCAGGAAGTTGAAGGTACAGACCATTTTGTAATCAGGCTTTATGATGACGAAAACAACCTGATTTTTATAAGCCCAAAACAGGATGACGACACAACCGATTTCTCATTCGGACTGAATAATGAGGGTTGGTCAAATTCAGGAATGAAAGCTCAGGATGGCGAAACTTACCGTATTGAAGTACTTGCACTTCTTTACGATACAGGAAGCAACACCGCAAACCAGGATTACAATATTCAGTTTATCTCCAGGGCATCAACCGAAATTATTTGGGGCGAATAAATATTTAATTCCTGAATTACCGGGGCGTTTCATCAGAGAGACGCCCTTTTTAGTATAATTAATACAGGGACAGTATTTCATTTGCCAACAAAACTTTAAACCTTGAACTTTAAACTCTGAACTTTTCCTTGTACATTTGCACCTCAATTTTTTTTTGGTAGAAATCTGAAATAAAAAACATGGAAATTCCGAGCAAATATTCCCCGACAGAGGTGGAAGAAAAATGGTACAAATACTGGATGGGAAACAATTTTTTTCATTCCGAACCCGATGCCAGGGAACCTTACACCATTGTCATTCCGCCACCCAATGTAACCGGAGTTCTGCACATGGGGCACATGCTGAACAATACCATCCAGGATATTTTAGTAAGGCGGGCACGCTTGACTGGGAAAAACGCCTGCTGGGTGCCCGGAACCGACCATGCTTCCATTGCCACCGAAGCCAAAGTGGTGAATAAACTTAAATCTGAAGGCATTGACAAATACGACCTTTCCCGTGAAGAATTTCTGGAACATGCCTGGGACTGGACCCGCAAACACGGCGGTATCATCCTGGAACAACTCAAAAAACTGGGCGCCTCCTGCGATTGGGAACGCACTGCTTTTACCATGGACGAAGCCCGCAGTGAATCGGTAATTAAAGTTTTTGTGGATCTGTACAACAAAGGCCTCATTTACAGGGGCGTGCGCATGGTAAACTGGGATCCTGCCGCGAAAACAGCACTTTCAGACGAAGAAGTAAACTACAAGGAAGTAAAATCGAAACTATATTATCTGAAATATAAATTGGAAGCCCCCTCTAACTCCCCCAAAGGGGGAGAGGCTTTTGTAACAATCGCCACCACACGTCCGGAGACCATTTTGGGTGACACGGCTATTTGTGTAAATCCTGCTGACAAGCGGTTTGCCCACCTGAAAGGAAAACGTGTTCTGGTGCCGTTGATCAACCGTTCCATTCCTGTTATTGCCGATGAATATGTGGACATGGAATTTGGTACCGGCTGTCTGAAAATTACTCCGGCTCACGACATCAATGACTATGAAATTGGGATGCGGCACAACCTGCCTTCCATCGATATTTTTAATGATGACGGCACATTAAGCAAGGCTGCTGAAATTTTTATCGGTGAAGACCGGTTCGTTGTGCGCGAAAAAATAATATCAGAACTGGAAAAAGCCGGGAACCTGGCTCGCATTGAAGATTACACCAATAAAGTAGGTTATTCTGAACGGACTGATGTGGCCATCGAACCCAAACTTTCGGCCCAGTGGTTTCTGAAAATGGAAGAACTGGTGAAACCTGCGCTTGAGAATGTTTTAAACGATACCATCAAATTTCACCCTGCCAAATTCAAAAACATTTACCGCCACTGGATGAGCAACATCAAGGATTGGTGTATCAGCCGGCAATTATGGTGGGGACATCAGATTCCGGTTTGGTATATAGAAAGCCCCTCCCCGGCCCTCTCCGGAGGGGGAGATTTGGGCTTCGTGGTGGCTGAAAACGAAGAAGAGGCCAGGAACCTTGCATTTGCCAAATACCCCTACCTGCGAGAGGAAGGCGGAGGTTTCACTCTGCATCAGGACGAAGATGTACTGGACACCTGGTTTTCAAGCTGGTTGTGGCCAATTTCTGTATTCGATGGCATTCGAAAACCAGACAATGCTGACATTAAATATTATTACCCCACTTCTGATTTGGTTACGGCGCCCGATATTATCTTCTTTTGGGTAGCCCGAATGATTATTGCCGGGTATGAATACAAAAATCAGTTCCCCTATAAAAATGTATATTTTACCGGGATGGTGCGCGATGCCCAACGCCGGAAAATGTCAAAATCGTTGGGAAATTCGCCCGATCCACTCGATTTGATTTCCAAATACGGTGCTGACGGCGTACGCGTTGGAATGTTGCTGTGTTCGCCGGCCGGGGGCGATTTACTGTTTGATGAAAGTCTTCCGCAGCAAGGCGCAGGATTTGCAACGAAAATCTGGAATGCCTTCCGCCTGGTGAAAAACTGGGAAGTTTCACCGAAAATTGATCAACCCGAACATTCGAAACTGGCCATAGACTGGTTCAGAAACAAATTAAACCAGGTGGTAAACATGCTCGACGGGCAGTTTAACCAGTTCCGAATTTCCGAAGCGCTGATGACGGTT
>JAZBNQ010000192.1:0-2006 GCA_036350775.1 Mariniphaga sp. | reverse complement strand
GTCCTGCACGCCTTTGTCGGAAATCAGCAGACCAATAACTGCCGCGGCCCCGTTCAGCGCGCCGCAAACCGACCCAAATCCCCCGATTCCGCCATGTCCGTATTTAAACATGTGGAACGGAAAAGATGTGAAAGGTTCGCCAAATTTTCCGGCCAGTTGAGAAACAATACTGGTAACTGTGGCATACATACAACTTCCTTCGCTGTATTTATCGTAAGCCAGTTGCGCGGTTGCAACAGGGTTCAGGTTGAAATATTTCCAGTTGGTTTGTTCCGGGTTGTATTGCAGGGTTTCCGCTTCCGGAACAGGTTGTTTTTCGGGTTTAAATGCTGTTGTAAATGCAACAAGTCCGGCGCCGCCGGCTGCAAAGGCTCCGGCCGCTACTTTCATTGCTTTTCTTCTGTCCATGATATTTTATTTTGAGTTATAAAATCCAGTTAAATAAATAACCAAGTATAATTATAAAAAAGGTAACTGTACCGAAAAAAATGCCGATAAGTTTCCATTTCATTACTTTTTTGAGCAAAGTGGCTTCAGGCAACGACAAGCCAACTACAGCCATCATAAAGGCAATGGCAGTTCCAAGCGGTACACCTTTGGCTACAAACACCTGGATAACCGGAACAATTCCGGCAGCATTGGCATACATCGGAACGGCAAGGATTACCGCCAGGGGCACGGCATACCATTTATCTGCCGAAAGATAACCGGTAAAAAAGTTTTCGGGTACAAAACCATGCATGGCTGCACCAATGGCAATTCCAATAAGCACATAAACCAGTACTTTTCTAACAATATTCCACCCTTCCCGAAGAATGCCAGGTAACCGGTCGGTAAACCTGGTTTTTTCCGATGTCCATTTATGTGATATCTGTTCTGAACTGGCCTGAATTTGCCTGACCCAATCGCTTAGGTAGCGTTCGGGTTTTAATTTTCCCAAAAGAAATCCACCTGCCGCACCCAGCAAAATACCGCTGACGGTATAAATAACTGTTGTTTTTATTCCGAATAACCCCAAAAACATAGCCACCGCCACTTCATTTACAAGGGGCGAGGTAATTAAAAATGAAAATGTTACCCCGAGTGGAATTCCTCCATTTACAAATCCGATAAAAAGCGGAATTGAAGAACAGGAACAAAAAGGAGTGATTGCCCCGAAAAAAGATGCAAACAGGTATTGCATCCCGTATAATTTTTTTGTTGTCAGGTATAATCGCAATCGTTCCACGGGAAAATAAGCATTTACCACCCCCATGAGTGAACTGATTAGAAAGAGAAGGATAAGAATTTTTACTGTATCGTAAATGAAAAAACTGATTGATTCAGTCAGGCGCGTTTCCTTGGCTAATCCAAACAGATTGTAAACCAAATAATCGGCAACAGGCTGAAGATAATAGTACAACAATACTAGCAAAAGTAAAATAACGGCAACCGAGCTGATTAGAAAAATCCTCTTTTTTTGCTTTGTTAATTCTATTTCCTTCACGGTCCGTGTTCCTGCAAATGACATATTTGGCTTTTTAAAAAAGAACAGTGGTTATATAATATATTCCAACTCCGATAAATAAAATGGCAATAATTCGCCGAAACCATTTTTCAAACGTTTTCATTTTATCGTAAAGTTGTCCGATTTTGCCCATACTGAATGCAATGAGCCAGGCAAAAATAATGACCGGAATGCCGGTGGCCAAAGCAAACACAACTGGCAGGTAAAGTCCGCTGGCGCTGCTTATGGTCATGGGAATAAGCATCCCGAAATAGAGTACACCGCTGTATGGGCAAAAAGCCAAGGCAAAAACAATTCCCAGAAGAAGTGCGCCCCAGTAACCTCCTTTTATGTAGTTCTCCATTTTTTCGGTTAATCGGCCAATGCCCGGGATTTTCAGCGTAATAAAACCCAGCATAAATAGCCCGATAATAATAAGTAGCGGACCGATAATTTTTTCACCCCATATTTGAAGAAAACCCGAAATCTGAAACTGGCTTGCACCAAAAAAGAAAATTAG
>JAZBNQ010000191.1:0-4533 GCA_036350775.1 Mariniphaga sp. | reverse complement strand
CCTTCCTCCGTTTTCTCTACTTTGGCCAGGTTATTTTTGGTGAGGCCTTTAATGGCTTTGTCCCATTTTTTGTTGCTTAATCCTGCCTGTTCTTTCAGTTGATTCAAATCAATGGGAGAGGCTGACTTCAGCAATTCCATTACTGCTTTTTCGTCCTCGGTGAGTTCCACTTTTTTCTTTTCAGGTTTCATTTGCGGGAAAAAGAGCACATCCTGAATGGAAGGGCTGTTGGTCATAAACATGGTGAGCCGGTCGATTCCCATGCCCATTCCCGATGTGGGCGGCATGCCGTATTCCAGTGCCCGCAGAAAATCCTGGTCGATAAACATAGCTTCGTCGTCACCTTTTTCCAGCAGCTTCACTTGTTCCTCAAAGCGTTCGCGCTGGTCGATGGGGTCGTTCAGTTCCGAATAAGCGTTGGCAATTTCTTTCCCGTTCACCATCAGTTCGAAACGTTCGGTCAGTTCCGGATTATCTCGGTGGCGCTTGGTTAGCGGCGACATTTCCACCGGGTAATCGGTAATAAATGTGGGCTGAATGTAGTGTTGCTCGCATTTTTCACCGAAAATCTCATCAATCAGTTTTCCTTTACCCATACTTGGCTCAGTGTCAATGCCCAGCTTGTCGCAAATATCGCGCAGTTGTTCTTCGTTCTTCCCCAAAATATCGTAACCGGTATGTTCCTTTATGGCATCGGCCATGGTTACGCGTGGGTAAGGTGTTTTAAAATCGATAAGGTTCTCTCCCACCTGCACTTTGGTGTTAGCATGCAAGGCAAGTGCCACGCGTTCCACAATCTGCTCGGTGAAGTTCATCATCCACATATAATCTTTGTATGCCACGTAAATTTCCATGGCGGTAAACTCCGGATTGTGGGTGCGATCCATGCCCTCATTACGGAAATCTTTGGCAAACTCGTAAACCCCTTCAAAGCCACCTACAATTAGGCGTTTCAGGTAAAGTTCGTTGGCAATGCGCAGGTAAAGCGGAATGTTGAGCGAATTGTGGTGGGTTACAAACGGGCGTGCGGCAGCACCTCCGGGAATGGATTGCAGAATAGGCGTTTCCACCTCCAGGTAACCATATTCGTTAAACATTTGCCGGATGGTATCCACAATTTTGGTGCGTTTAATAAATACATCTTTCACCTGCGGATTTACAATTAAATCGACATACCGCTGACGGTAGCGCTGCTCCGGGTCGGTAAAGGCATCGTATGTTTTGCCGTCTTTTTCTTTTACGGCAGGTAGTGGACGAAGCGATTTATTGAGCACCACAAAGTTTTTCACATGCACCGTAATTTCGCCCATTTGGGTTTTAAAAACGAAACCTTCCACTCCGATGATGTCGCCCCGATCGAGCAGTTTTTTGAACACCTCGTTGTACATGGTTTTGTCGTCACCCGGGCAAATTTCGTCGCGGTTTATGTAAATCTGAATACGCCCTTGGTGATCCTGCAATTCAGCAAAAGAAGCCTTGCCCATAATCCGACGGCTCATAATTCGCCCGGCCAGGCATACTTCCTGAAAGTTGTTTTCTTCTTCGTTAAACTTCTCCTTAATTTCGTGGGAAGTGGTGTTTATTTTGTATTCGGCTGCCGGATAGGGATCGATGCCCAGCTCGCGCAGCTTTTTTAACGATTCTCTCCGAATAATTTCCTGTTCACTTAATTCCTGATGATTCATTTTCTCCCTTCAAAAAAATTTTCGCAAAGATAGTAAAAGATAGTGTGAATTATTTTCAGAATCTTTCTTCGGTTTCATTTGTTATCTTTGCAAACCGGGTAAAGAAAATTTTAAAAATACACATGGAAAGAATCTGGGAATTGAAAAAGCAGGGCGATCCGAACGAAATTAAGCACCTGTCGGCTGCGCTAAACGTTAACATGACCATAGCGCGGTTACTGGTACAGCGGGGGATTACCACCTTTAACGAGGCCAAGGCTTTTTTCCGTCCGCGATTGAGCGATTTGCTTGATCCGTTCCTGATGAAAGACATGGACAAAGCCGTTGCCCGTCTGGAGCTGGCTATTGCCAACCAGGAAAAGGTTCTTGTTTACGGCGATTACGATGTGGACGGTACTACTTCGGTAGCCCTGATGTACACTTTTTTGAAACCTCGCCTTGAACACATTGAATATTACATTCCCGACCGATACAGTGAGGGGTACGGCATCTCCCCAAAAAGTATTGATTATGCAGCCGAAAACGGATTTTCGCTGATTATTGCCCTCGATTGCGGAATAAAAGCTGTGGATAAAATTTCTGATGCCCGGCAACGCGGACTCGATTTTGTTATTTGCGACCACCATAACCCCGATGATGAAGTACCGCCGGCAGTTGCCGTGCTCGATCCCAAACAGCCCGACTGCAATTATCCTTACAAAGAACTTTCAGGATGTGGTGTAGGATTTAAACTTTTGCAGGCCTATTGTCAGAAAAATAATGTTGAACTTGAGGAAATTTACGACCTGCTCGATTTGGTGGTGGTGAGCATCGCTTCAGACATTGTTCCTATTACCGGCGAAAACAGGGTACTTGCGTATTATGGATTGAAAAAACTCAATTCCAATCCCGGAATGGGTTTACAAACCATTATCAACCTTGCTGGCATTAACGGCAACGATATAACCATAAGCGATATCGTATTTAAAATCGGTCCGCGGTTGAATGCCTCCGGACGGATTGAACACGGTAAAAAGTCGGTTCAAATTCTTGTATCCATTGACGAAGACAAATCCGATATTTTGGGAGAAGAAATCGATTCATTCAACGAAATCAGAAAAACGCTGGACCGTGACATTACCCAGGATGCGCTGGATATGATTGAAAACGACCCCGATATGAAAGCCATGAACAGCACGGTGCTCTATAATCGCGACTGGCACAAGGGAGTTGTGGGAATTGTGGCATCGCGTGTAACTGAACAATATTACAGGCCTACCATTATTTTAACCGAATCGAATGGATTGGCAACCGGCTCAGCGCGTTCTGTAAAAGATTTCGATTTGTATGAGGCCATTGGACAATGCAGTGATTTGCTGGAGTCTTATGGCGGACACATGTATGCTGCCGGACTCACCCTAAAAATTGAAAACGTTCCTGAATTCCGTCGTCGTTTTGAAGAAATTGTAACCAACCAGTTAACAGATCTTTCTCAGGTACAAACCGTTGATGTTGATGCCAAAATTACGCTAAGCGAGATTACACCAAGGTTTTACCGAATTCTGAAACAATTTGCCCCGTTTGGTCCACATAACATGACCCCGGTTTTTGTTACCGAAGATGTTTTTGACGCAGGTACCAGCCGCTTGGTGGGAAAAAACAAAGAACACCTGAAACTTGATTTGGTGGAACCCGATGTGAACTCCGGCATTTTTCCCGGGATTGCATTCAATCAATCGGATAAATTCGATTTGATTACTTCAGGGCTACCCTTTGATGTATGTTATTCGATAACTGAAAATGAATACCGAGGCAATACCAGCCTTCAGCTTTTTATCCGCGACATCAAAAAACGGGATATTTTTTAGATTAACCGGTACAAACGAATCTTTCCCTGGTTCATTGCTTTCATAATCTGGTATTTTCCCCCCATTAACCTGATAATTTGAACATTTTCCTTTTCCAGTATTATAAAATCGGGTTTGGTATCCATAATGCAGCTCAATTCCCTGTCAACATTAATTTTGAAAGCTTTATGCGTTTCAGTAAAAAGCAAATTTGGGTGAATATATTTGGTCGGACTATCCAAATCGAGCAGGTAATACACAATTTGCTCGTAATTCGCCACATACACATCTTCACCTGTATCCAGCTCCTGCTGAATGGCTGCAGCGATTTCCTTTGGGTAATCTGCTTTCAGCACCTCATTTTTATAACTGATAGCTTGAATAACCGCTACAACTGCAACCAGCATGGCCAGTCCGGTTTTACCTGAAAAAACCAACATAGTATTTTTATTTTTTCTGAGTTCGGGGTGAAAAAACAGGCCTGCCAGTAAACTAAGCGGCAACATCAATTGAATGGTGTAGTGGCTAAATTCTTTGCCGGGAAGGTAAATGGCAATTAAAATACTGAAAACCCACACTACAAAAAACCATTTCAAATTTCCCCTCAAAAAATTGTTACGGTTAAAAATAACAGAAAACAGAAAAAAAGAAATGGGTAAAAATTTGCCAATAAAGTCGGCCAGCATTATTCCATACCTTTTAATGGAAGGATTACTGCCGTAATTCCCTGGCAATTTATAGGTAACATAAAAAAAATCGTGCACCGGATCGTCTATCCAAAACCAGAGGTTCAGTATAGCAAACGGGAGCAGAAAAGCCAAACCGGCGAAAATATACCGTCCCCAGAACTGGGCTCTTTGCAGCACTTTGCCATCGCGAATAATTTCTGTTATAAAGAAAAACAGGAAAAATGCCAACAAATCGAACAGCACAAGGTATTTTATAATAAAACCAATTCCCATAATCAGTCCACCCATAATCCAGGATTTTAGATTGGGTTGCATAAAAAGAAGCAAAGTACT
>JAZBNQ010000190.1:0-6137 GCA_036350775.1 Mariniphaga sp. | reverse complement strand
AGTAGAAATTGGTGCTAAAAATAAATTAAGCATTAAAACATTTTTGAAACGAATAGAAAATCTCTACTACGAAATTTCCTCTCCTTGCACGAGGGGTGCGGCTTTAGCCGGGGGGTGGTAAAACATTTATTCAGGAAAAAATAAAAGCGTTTTATTATTCTCACGTCTCCACACCCAGCTCCAAATGAGTCATTTCTTCGGTTACGTCAAAGTCATAATCGGGGTATTCATACATCGGCATGCGTGGCTCGGTTTCGCCTAAAGAATAACCGAAAACACCTTCGTATTCTTCGCGGTTTTCGCCCATATCTTCCAGTTGCCGAAGGTATTCGGTAATCGATTTCGATTCGATTATTATTACTTTCCCCATCTCATCAATAATCGGACTGTGATTTCGGGTACGGTCGTGGTCGAATTCCAGGATGCGACGTCCGTAACGTGTTATTCCTATAGTTCTAAATGTCAGACTTTTTCCCACTCCGGGCAAGTTCAGAATGTTTCGGTCGGTTGCCAGGAAAGGCAAATCATTTTTTTCGCGAATAGCTTCAATGTTTTCTGTAATTTGCTCCGCATTGTGCATCAGTTCCTGTACTTTGCCCATTTCTTCCTCAGGCAGCCGGCCCAGATATTTTTCTTCAATTTCCTCCTGCACAGCCCGGGCATTGGGCGTAAAATTGGCATTGTTTTCCTTGAATCCTTTTACAGTGAAGGTGTAATAGGTGAGAATTCCAATGTCGTTCAACACTTTACGCAGTTTGGCCGTGTGGCCGCGACGAGATGCCGGTGCAGTAAAAACCAACTGGTTGGCCACTGCCCAGCCAGCATTTAGCAGAAGTTGAACAGCGTTTTTTGTTTCGGGTGTAATTTCCATAGGCGATTCAAAATGTGTTTGAATTACAAATTGTTTTACCCCGATGGCCGATGCTTTTTCCTTAAATTCTGCCAGAATATTTGCCAGTTCGGGTGTTATCCTCATGGGCAAATAGGCGGGAAGGCGTGTACCGATTCGTACCCTTACAATTTCGGCATATTTTTCATGTTCGGGCCGTTTTTTGTTTTCTTCCCGTTTTTGAACGGCCATATTGTAAATTTCATCCAGTATATTTTTCAGGCTTTTATCTGAACTCATCAATGCATCGCCACCTGTAAGCAGAATGTCTCGCAATTGTGCATCTTCTTTAAAATAGGTAAGGAGTTTTGGCAAACGTTCCTTCCACGATTCACCGGGTTTCAGTTTTTGAAGGTCGAAATTGTATCGCCCGCTTTGGAAATCGTACATACGCTGGCAGCTTGCACACAATCCGCCACAGGCACGTCCAACGGTATCGGGAATAAAAATGGCTACTTCGGGATAGCGCCGGTGAATATTGTGCGAGGGTAAAATCCATCCTGCCGCGTTAGGTTTTCCAAGCTGTACTTTATCCTCTTTTTCCCAGGCCTTAATCTGTCCGAATTCTTCCACAAGTTGTTTGCTGTAAACAATATAACAACGAATGGCCAAATCACCCCCAACGGCAAATCCCGGCGTTTGCACATTTAGCAGCGACAAGTAATACGGATTCACAAAAAACGGAATGCCTTTTTCTTCGGCAGCATACAAAATGTCCATTGTATCGGGGTCGAGGGAGTAATCGAGCAGTTCATTTAGCATTTCGGGCGACCGTACTGCAAAATTCAGATGAAAGCGGCTTTCTTGCCACCACTCATTCATTTTTTCTACTTTTTCAGCAGGGGTTAGTCCCGGCTCAAAAGAATACCGGTGACTTTTTATTTCACCGCTGTCTAATTTTTCAATCAGTATCCGGATTATCCGATCGCGGTTTTCCTGGCGCAGTTCGGCAATTTTTGCTTCAATCCCGGCCGGGTAGCGTTCCATCCATTCCTCAACCTGGTCCCGCGAGGGAATTTCAGGTTTCAGTATTCCGTTCAGTTGCCTGAAAAGTTGCAGCATGTCGAGGAAAAAGTCGGGTTTGGCCCCGCCAATTCCCCTGTTGGTAGCAAGCCACATCATTTTTATGGGATTGGTTACGGCCATTTCCCCGTGAATGTTCTGGTCGGGATAAGCTTCACCTGCATGTTTAATGTAATCAAGCAGGCGAATGGCAGCAAAATCTTCCCAGTTTAATTGTTGAAACAATTCGTGGTTGTGATTTTTTCTAAGGTAAAATCCTTCTGCCGCCGGGTTCTTTTTCAGTTTGGGCAGAATCCACTCTTTAATAGAATTCATTGCTTCTGTTTCAGAAGTGGATTGCCGGAGTATGCGTTCCAAAATCGGATTTTCCTCCAGAATAGTGAGCAGAATTCTGCGTGCATGAACATTTATTGCAATTTTATCAAGGCGTATATTTTTCATAATAATTTTTTTGAACAACTTTGGTTTTGCCATTAAAATAGCAAAAATTGACGAAATAGCCAATGATAATCGGGTTTAGCGCGTTTTTTTTAAATACTTTTAACAGCATCTTTGTATGTGAAATAATGCATAGTTTCAGCAAAATGGACGGGTAAATTCTGTTCCGGTAATTCAAATCAATTATCTTTGCGCTGATTTTTAGCGATTTGAATTAATTATGACGCATAAAGCAGGTTTTGTAAACATTTTGGGAAATCCCAACGTGGGTAAATCCACCGTTATGAATGCCATGGTAGGTGAGAAACTTTCGATTATTACCGAGAAGATGCAGACCACCCGTCATCGCATTAAAGGGATTGTAAACAGCGAAGATTTTCAGATTGTTTATTCCGATACGCCGGGAATTTTGAAACCCGGGTATAAGCTCCAGGAAACCATGATGAAGTTTGTGGATTCAGCGCTGCTTGATGCCGATGTGATTCTGTTTGTGACGGATGTGGTGGAAAAACGGGGCAAAAATCCAGATTATATCGAACGAATCCGCAAATCGAACGTACCAGTGATCGTGCTTATCAATAAAATTGATTTATCGAACCAGGAGTCAGTAACCCGGCTTTTTGATTATTGGAGTGAAGTGTTCCCCGGTGCTTCTGTATATCCTGTTTCTGCCAAAGAAAAATTTAACATCGAACCGGTTTTCGATCGCATTTTGGAACTCCTGCCCGAAGGCCCGCCATTTTTTGATAAGGAAGCATTTACTGACCGCAATGAACGGTTTTTTATGCAGGAAATAATCCGCGAAAAAATATTGCTCAATTACCAAAAGGAAGTTCCCTATTCTGTTGAGGTTGAAGTGGAAGAGTTCAAAATTAAAGGCGGGTTAATAGAAGTAAGAGCAGTGATTTATGTAACTCGTGACAGCCAAAAGGGAATCATTATTGGCAAAGCTGGTCAAATGTTGAAAAAAGTGGGTAGCGAAGCCCGCAAAGATGCCGAAGAGTTTTTTGGAAAGAAAATTTTTCTGGAGCTTTATGTGAAAGTAGCCAAAGACTGGCGCGAAAAGGAAAAGCAGTTGAAAAATTTCGGGTACGAAGCGTATTAAAAAGAAAAAATGAGCAGAATATTAGCCATAGTAGGCCGTCCCAATGTGGGCAAATCAACGTTGTTTAACCGGCTTACCGAATCGCGGGAAGCCATTGTGGACGAGGTTTCAGGTGTTACCCGCGACCGGAACTACGGAAAATCGGAGTGGAATGGTAAAGTATTTTCAGTTATTGATACCGGCGGTTATGTAGTTAACTCTGACGATGTGTTCGAAGCTGAAATCAACAAACAGGTGCATCTGGCCATTGACGAAGCCGATGTAATACTTTTTGTGGTGGATGTGGAGTTGGGGATAACTGACCTCGATGATGCCATTGCAGCGATTCTTCGGAAAAGCAGAAAAAAAATTGTGGTTGCAGTAAACAAAGTGGACAACAATCAACGCATAATGGATGCCCAGGAGTTTTACGGGCTCGGGCTCGGTGAAATTTTTTGTATTTCATCTATGACTGGAAGCGGGACCGGTGATTTACTTGACCAGGTTATAATTAGTTTTGGGGAAGCAGGTGGCAGCGATGAGGAACACGAATTGCCCTATTTATCGGTGGTTGGCAGACCTAATGTTGGTAAATCTTCGTTTATAAACACCTTGCTGGGCGAAGAACGCTACATTGTTACAGATGTGGCCGGCACCACCCGCGATTCCATTCACACCCGCTTTAATAAATTCGGTCACGATTTTATTATTATCGATACCGCGGGACTGCGCAAAAAAGGGAAAGTACATGATGATATTGAATTTTACTCGGTTTTGCGGTCTGTACGTACCATTGAAAGTTCCGATGTGTGCATGCTGCTCATTGATGCCACCCGGGGTTTGGAAGCACAGGATATGAATATATTCAACTTAATTGTGCGTAATAAAAAGGGCGTGGTTATTTTGGTAAATAAGTGGGATTTAATTGAAAAAGACGGACACTCCACACGAAAAGTGGAGGAAGAAATAAGGCAGCGGATTGCCCCGTTTGTTGATGTGCCCATCCTGTTTATTTCGGCCATAACCAAACAACGGGTGCACAAAGCACTTGAAATTGCCATGCAGGTTTATAAAAACCGCAAAAACCGCATCAAAACTTCCAAACTGAATGAGGTATTGTTAGAGGCAGTTGAAAAATATCCACCCCCCTCAGTAAAAGGGAAATACATTAAAATTAAATACGTTACCCAGTTGCCTTCACCTACACCGGCATTTGCCCTTTTTGCAAATCTGCCGCAATACATAAAGGAACCCTATCGGCGTTACATCGAAAATAAAATCCGCGAAAACTTCGATTTTAAAGGAGTTCCCATCCAGGTGTATTTCAGGCAAAAGTAAAACTGTTTGTAAATCCCTTTCCGGCTCTATATGCTACTCGCATTTGGTTTCGGGCAAATTAAACAAGCATAACAATCAAGTCTGAAAGTTATTGTTTTCTATTCCCCCAATTAATTGAGGAAAACAGGTTTATTTTTTTGATCAAATCTTTTTTTTGCCAGTAATGAACCTTTTTAATATCTAATTGTTTGTAAATCAGATGAATATTATTAATAAGCAATATAAAAAATGTTCACCTAAGAACTACGGATGCACAGGTTTGATTTTAAAAATAAACCTTTATGTCCATTTCATTTATTAACGTATAGTTTACGATTAGAAACGATAAAAAATGAAAATTGAAATTACACAACAAATGAAAAGAAGGATGCTGCATTTGTTATCCTTTTCAATTCTGGCAATCCTTACTCACACTTTATCTGCTCAATGTATTGATTGTGATTTATCATGGGAATAGGCTAAAGCATTTAACGAAACCGTTGAAATGGAAGATATGGTTGGTATTACGATGCGTGATGGTGTTATTCTGAACAGCAGAATTTATTTCCCAAAACAGCCCAAAAATAACTTGTCAACCATTCTGCTGCGCACACTGTATTATATTCCGGCCGGAGATTTCCGTTGGTTTTCAAAAACAATGGCTGCATTTTTGAAAAATAGTTACGCAATTGTAATTAACAATGAAAGAGGACGGTATTGGTCCGAGGGTGAATATACTTTTCTTGCGGGTGCAAAAAATGATGGTTACGATGTAATCGAATGGATTGTTAATCAGCCCAGGTCAAATGGAAAAGTTGGAACTTACGGGTGTTCATAAAGGGGCGAGCATCAGCTTGGGTTGGCAACCATGGACCATCCGGCTCATGCTGCCATGATTCCTGCTGCTGCCGGGGCCGGTATAGGCGAGTTTGGGAATTACCAACCCCAGGGAATGTTTTACCGCAGAGGAGTGGTTCAAATGGTTTGGGTGGATTGGTATTAACTGAGAGGGCAAAATGAATTTCCAAAATTTAATGTCAACCTGACCTGGGAAGAAAAACAAAATCTTAGCAAGTTCTATAATTTGTGGCCCGATAAACCTGATGTGGACGGGGAAAAACACACCGATTTTTACCATTCAAGGATCAGTTAAAAAGTATAAATGCCTTATCCAGCGATTTCGATGATTTCGTACAAAGATTCCCCAATGATTCTGCATGGTATGAACTTGACTTTGCTCGAGAAACCTATACTTTTGGTGTACCAGCTTTACATGTTAATTCCTGGTATGATTGTTCCTTCGGCCCGAGTTCAATGGCTTTTTTCGAACATATGCAAAATAATTCGTATGATTCAGAATCAGGCGATAATCAATACATGATAATT
>JAZBNQ010000189.1:0-3921 GCA_036350775.1 Mariniphaga sp. | reverse complement strand
CCCCGCCTACAAAAGCGGCTGCAAAAGTAAGCGCCTTTTTTGTTCTGCCAAAATTTTCAGAAGTTTTTTTTGCCTTTTTTCGCCTTTCCAGCTTACTTGAAAAAACATCTTCTGAAACTTAAACAGTTAACCCTGCTGTTTGACTTTATCACAGGTTTTTAAAAACTCCTACAATGAACACCGCCCGAAAGCGGCTGCAAATGTAAAGGCTTTTGTAAACCATGATTCACACAACGTAATATTTTTAACACGATTCTGATGCTATTCAAAATAAAATACTGAAAACCAATTGTAAACAATATTATGTAAATGTTAAGGGATAGAATAAAAAAGAAAACCATCAGTCTGAAAAAAACAAACTGATGGTTTATACTTATACTAATATTATGTTTTTAATTCAAAAAGATTTCAATTACCGGAATTTCAACATTGGGTTTATTTACCGGCAACCGAAGGTTTAGGTCATTTTCTGTGGCTATACTTCCCTGCATATGATGCCCATAGGGAGCAGTTATATTTATTTCAGATGCATCATGCAAAAACTGGGCATATTTTACCTTTCCTTTATATCCGGGCAATCTGAAATTGGTTATTGGATAATCGAGCAAATGGATGTAAAGCCGGTTGGTTTCAGGATTGTAAGTTAACAAAGAATGGTCAGGCACTTCAAATTCTTCGGGTGCCTGGGTGCATCCATAAATGGAGCGGTTGTTGAATTCCATCCATTCTCCCATTTCGGCAAGGGCTTTGTCGGCCCGGTAGTCGAATGTTCCGCGGGCAGTGGGTCCTACATTTAATAAAAGGTTTCCTCCCTTGCTCACCGATTCGATAAGCAAAACCAGTAGCTGTTTGTTGTCTTTCCAGGTGTACTCATCGCGGTAATAGCCCCACGAACCAGAGAAGGTCTGACAGGTTTCCCAGGGGATTTTTTTGCCATCAACCTCGGGCCAGCTTTGCACTTTGAATTGCTCCGGTGTGGTAAAATCCCAACCTCCCCAGTAGTCTTTTAAATCGAGCCGATCGTTCACGAGAATCTCTGGTTGTAATTCTCTAACCATTTTTATCAGTTCCACAGAGCCCCAATCATCATGGCCTTTTCCAAACTGACCGGGAAACGAGTAATCGAGCCAAAGAATATCAATTTTACCGTAATTGGTCAGGATTTCGCGCACCTGGTTTTTCAGGTATTCGCGGTAAACTGCCATGTCGCGCCCTTCGTTCAGCTTATCGTATTCTTCCTGCGTGCCGGCACTTTGGGGATGAACCCGGTCGATGGTGTATTCCGGATGGTGCCAGTCGATGAGTGAATAGTAGAATCCAATGCCAAGCCCTTCGGCCCGGAATGCTTCGACCCATTCCTTAATAATATCTTTTCCGTAAGGCGTATTCATTATATCATAATCGGTGTAATCTGATTCGAACATACAAAAACCTTCATGGTGTTTGCTGGTAATTACAGCATACTTCATTCCGGCAGCTTTTGCTTTTTTGGCCCATTCGGTTGGGTTGAACAAATCGGGATTAAAAAGTTCAAAATACTTCTGGTAGTCTTCGTCAGAAATCCGTTCGCGTTTTTTCACCCATTCGTGGCGGGCGGCCTGGGCGTACAATCCCCAGTGAATGAACATCCCGAACCGGGCGTCGGTCCACCACTGAAGCCGTTCGGTTTTTTCTTCTTCGGTTTCGTCCCAGATTTTTTTCTGGGAAAACGCGTTTTGACTGAGAAAAGCAGTCAACATTAAAAAAAGCAGTAGTTGTTTCATTTTAAATTGATTTAAAAATTATTTTAATCTGTTAATATTCCAAATTCAGCCAGGCCAATTCTTCCGTTTTCTTCGGCTGATGAAAGTGCCCTCAATTTAATAAATCGTCCGGTAATGGGCTCAAATTTCTTTTCCTGCCAGATGGGACTGTTTTTAATGTTTGAAAACTCGCCCATAGAAACCGGATTTCCCCAGCTATTTCCATCCTCACTTACAAAAAACTCATAATTAAAAATAATACCCGGATTCCAGCGGCCCTGGTCGGGAAGATATTTGAAACCACTTAGAGAAAGGTGTTCACCCAAATCGATCACAATATCTACCGGCGGCTTTTGGTCAATATTCCATGCTGAATTTTCATTTCCATCGAAAATGTTTTCTGTTTCTTCAATCAAATCAAATTCACCGGCAACTTTCCATCTTTCTTTCACCACATCAAACTCCTTTACAACTGCTGAACTGGTTTCACCGGAATTTGGATCGGCAACCATTGCTTTTATAACACCTTTTTCTTTCCATTTAAATTCTTTTTCGTAAAGCGAAGAATTTACTGAAGGCTCTGTGCCGTCGAGTGTGTAGTATATTTGCAGGCCTCCATCAAAGGCTTTTATTGAAACCAGCCCGTTTTTATTCCTAAGTATTTCGGGTTCTACCAAAACCTTAGGTGCTTTAAAAACCTCAATATTCGAAATTACCGGAGAAGCTTTTGCATCTTCAATACTAAGCCTGAGTTTTGTGGCAGTAACATTTGGGAAACGTAAAATCCGTTTTCGGCCAATTGTAGTTTCACTGGCTATCAGTTGCCACTCACCTTCAACCAAAGCTTCGAGTTTAAATTTTTTGATACGCTGGCCTAAGCGAATATCTTCCTGAATCATAAAGCGGTTCATCTCGGTGGGCTGTCTAAAATTGATTTCGAGAGACGATTCTATGATATTATCGTCGGTAGCCCAGTATGTATCCGAATCTCCATCAGTAACATTTCCAGCTTTATATTTTCTTGAATTGCCCCTGATATTTGTTGCAGTAACCCGCTTACCCAATGCCAGATTATTTGCAAAGTCTGCTTTAACTGCACCTGCCAGTTTCATAACCTGTTCCACATCTTTTTCATGAATTAGTCCGCGCGTGTCAACCGGAAAATTGAGCAGAAATGAAGCATTTCGTCCGATTGAATTGTAATAAATATCGAGCAGGTGAGGCAAGGTTTTCACTTTATGGTCTTCGGATGGATGGTAATACCAGCCCGGACGAATGGAAACATCCACCTCGGCAGGCACCCAGTGTGTACCATCTTCATGGCCAGTCCTGAGTTCAACATAATTCGGTGAACCCGGGTAAAATTCATCACGTCGGATTGGGGCCCAGTTGGTTTTCATAGCCCAGCCTTCTTCGTTTCCAACCCAGCGCACATCGGGGCCGGCATCGCTAAACAAACAGGCCATGGGTTGAAGTTCCCGGACTATTTTATACGTGTTTTCCCAATCGTAGTAAGTTTTACGGTCTATCCGGCGTTCTTCGTTGGCTCCACCGTACCAGCCGCTACCACCATTTGCGCCATCGAACCAAACTTCGAAAACATCGCCATAATTGGTCAAAAGTTCACGCAATTGATTTCTGAAATAGGTAAGATATTCCGGTTTTCCGTAATCGGGATGATTTCTGTCCCATGGTGAAAGGTAAACACCGAATTTGAGTCCGTATTCACGGCAGGCTTCTGCCAGTTCCCGAACCACATCCCCTTCCCCATTTTTCCAGGGCGAATTTTTCACCGAATGTTCGGTATATTCTGATGGCCACAAGCAAAAACCATCGTGATGTTTGGCTGTTAGGATAATCCCTTTCATCCCGGCCTCCTTGCAAACGCGCGCCCATTGCCGGCAATCCAGTTCAGTCGGATTAAAAAGTTCGGGGCTTTCATCACCAAATCCCCATTCCATATTGGTAAACGTGTTCATGTTGAAATGAACGAACGCATAATACTCTAAATCGTGCCAGGCCAGTTGCCGGTCAGATGGCAAAGGAAGAACAGCTTCTGGCGGTGGTGGTGTTGTGCAGGAAAGAAAAATAAAAATTATGGAGAACAAAAAAATGTATTTCATAATTACACAAATCTTAAATAGCGGGCAATTTACCTAAAATCCTTAAAATTTCACTG